>DATCFJ010000847.1:0-12967 GCA_036509605.1 Polyangiaceae bacterium
CAATCACGAGCACGAACGTCAGCAGCGGCGGCAAAGCGGCCGAAACCCATGCCCGGCCCTCGGAACGATTCGCTGCAGCTCGGCTCATCCGCCGAGCTCCGCTGCTCTGGCGTGCGAGTCGTCCAGCCCACCGTGCTGCTCGAGCGCGCGATACAGAGCCCTTGTCTGTGCGACGAACGCGGGCGTCGTGCGCAGATCCATATCGCGCTCTGACGGCAAGTCGAGGCGATGATCGAGCACGATGCGCCCGGGACGGCGCGACATGACCAGCGCGCGTTCCGCCAGAAATGCGGCTTCCCCGAGCGCATGCGTGACGAAGATCACGGTCATGCGCCGAGCGATCCAGAGCCGGCGCAGGCGCTCGTCCAAGCGTTGCCGCGTGAGCTCGTCGAGGGCCGCAAACGGCTCGTCGAGCAAGAGCAACTCGGGTTCCGTCACCAAGGCTCGAGCGATCGAGACGCGCATGCGCATGCCACCCGACAATTGGTCCGGGAAGCGCTCATGCACGTCGCTCAACTCGACTTCAGACAACGGCCCGCGAGCACGCCGCCGCGCCTCGGCGCGGCTGACGCCCTGAAGCTCGAGCGGCAAGGCGACATTGTCGATCACTGTGCGCCAAGGCAGTAGCTGTGCGTCCTGAAAAACGAATGCCAACTTCGCGCTGCCGTGCACCGACGCTTCGCTCGCCCCCGAGCCACTCGGAGCGAGCGAGATCGTGCCCGAGCTCGGTAACTCCAACCCGGAAATGAAGCGCAGCAGCGTGGACTTGCCGCAGCCCGAAGGACCGAGCAGCGCAACGAATGAGCCCGCCTCGAGATCCAAGTCGATGCCCTGAAGCACCGGCCCACCGGAGCTGAAGGCGTGACTCACGCCGCGGATGACGACTCGGCTGCTGATAACGAACTCCCGCTGACGCGCGAGCTTGGCTCAGCGGGCTCCGCTGCCGCAATGGCGCTGCGAAACGCAGGGAAAACAGCGCCGGCCATTCGGCCGCCCGCACACCGTCCCAGGTGGCGATTTCTGCTCAAGCATGCCCCAGGGCATCCGTTCTTCTGCAGTTGGACGACTATGGCGAGAAAGGGCGATACCCATGGCGGCTGATTCCGTCGGACCGGTCGGAGCTTCGACCGCCGCAAACTACGCAGTGGCGGTCACGAAGAAGCAGCAAAGCCAGGAGGCCGTCGAAGGGCAGGAGTCCGTGCAGCTGATTCAGTCAGCGTCTGCCCCGCAGCTCGAAAGCTCTGGCTCAGTCGGCACCAAGCTGAACTTCTTCGCCTGAGCGACGGGCTAGCTCAGGCCACCGCGCGCGGCACTTCGCGCTCAGAAAAAAGCGCGATCGGCGCGCGCAGCGTGATTGGCTCGGGCGGCTTGCGCAGGGCTCGGCGCTGCGATTTGCGAGCGCGCGCACCGCAGGCGACCGCGAGCGCGAGGCCCGAGAGCGTGAGCCGAAGGCGCGCTGCATCGAGCAAGCCGAGCCGCTGGAGCTCGCCGAGTGGCGTGTTGAGGCCGCCGCGCATTAAACCCAAGCGCTGCTCGAGCCGCGGCCGCGTGAGCGACACCTGCACAGAGCTGAGGGCAAAGACGAGCTGGAGAAGGCGTTGGGCGAGAGGGCTGATCTGCATGTCCGTTCAGTACGTGACCACTGAACAGACGGCTAAATTTTCTGCATGTCCAAGCGACACTTCGATAAGCGAATACCATGCAACCATCCGTAATTATTATCTATTAGCACACGCACCCCGAATCAGGTTTGACCTGTGCAGCCGCGCAGGTGGAGCGGGTGTCCTTGCCGAGCGCGGCGTCCACTGATCTGCTGGTTGCGATGTTCGCCCCCGACCCTCTTCGCCATGCCGCGCGCCAACTGGCGCGGGACGATGCCGCGACTCGCAGCTTCCCGCAGCTACTAGCGCGCAAGCTCGCGCGGATGTCCGCGTCCCCGCTCGCCTACCTGCGCGGAGCGGCGCCGCTCTACTATGAGCTGCTCGTCGAGCATCCGGAGCTTGGCGAAGGGCCGAGCGGCGAGGGTTGGCTGATCGGTGATGCGCACCTGGAAAACTTCGGGGCGTTTCGCACGGCGGACGCCAGCGGAACGGAGTCAGTGGTGTTCGACGTGAATGACTTCGACGAAGCCGTGATCGGCCCATTTCGTTGGGACGTGGTGCGGCTACTGACGAGCGTGATCCTTGGCAGCCGAGAGCTGGGCTCGGACGGCAGGCAAAGCGTACAGCTGTGCGCCGCAATCCTCGACGGTTACGCGCCGGCGCTGTGCGAGGGCACGCTTCCAGTGGACGCGCCCGCACCCGTGCGTCGCTTGCTCGCCAAGGTTGCCACGCGCACACACAAGGATTTGCTCGACCGACGCACCGAACGCGTCGGAAATGCCCGGCGTTTCGTGCGTGGTGAGCGCTATGAAGAGCTGGCAGCCGAGCTCATCCCGAAAGCGCGCATCGCGTTCGAACGCTACGTGCAAGCCCTAGATCCAGATCAACACACAGCGCGTGATCACTTCGAGGTCCTAGATCTGGCCTTTCGTATCGCGGGCACGGGGAGTCTGGGGGGGCTGCGCATCGCGGTCTTGACCTGCGGCAAGGGTGACGTCGATAGCCGTTGGGTCTTCGACATGAAGGCTGAGGGCACACCTTCCGCGTCGGTGTTGCTGGGCATTCCGACACAGTCGCCCGCCGAGCGCGTGCTCAGCGCGGCGTGCGCCTGCTTGGAAAATCCACCCAGGATGGCCGGCACGACCGAGCTCGACGGACAGCCGATGTTCGTGCGCCGCCTCTTGCCCCAAGAGGACAAGCTCGATCTCATGCATCTGCGCGTGGAAGAGCTGCCTGACTTGGCGCGCTACTTGGGCGCCCGGCTGGGTGCGGCGCACCGGCGCGGGGTCCAGAAAGCCCCAACCTCACGCTGGGAAAAGGCCGATTTATCGGGGCTAACCGAGCGCGCGATCGTCGTCGCGGGCCTGCACGAAGCGGCCTATCTCGCGCTGTGCAGAACGCTTTGAGCGACGCGCCGCGAGACACCCGACTGGGTAAGCCGCTGCGAGTCGTTAGTTGACCACGATCTTACAATCCGGATTGCAGTCGTCGCCAGACTTGTTGTTGCCGTCGTCGCACTCTTCGCCTTGGTCCTTCTGCAGCACGCCGTCGCCGCAGTGCGGGCCGAGCACGCAGCCGGCTGCGCACTTGCCGTAGCCGCCCGCGTTGGTGCCGTCGTCGCATTGTTCGAACTTGGCCTGCACGATTCCATCCCCGCACTTGGGGCCGAGCACGCAGCCCGGCGCGCAGCCGCCGTATTGGCTCAAGTTGATGGAGTCGTCACAGGCTTCGTTCGGTGCGTCGACCTTGCCGTCGCCGCAGTACGAGCCGCGCGTGCACTTGGCGGTGCAGAAGCCGTAACCCTTGCCGTTGTCCTTGCCGTCGTCGCAGACTTCGTCAGCAGTGACCACACCGTCACCGCAGACGCTCTTGCATTGGCTCTTGGCGTGCGCGAAGCCGCTCAACGTCAGATCGAAGTTCGAGTCGGTCAGGTGGCGTTCCGCGTGGAACAATGCGATTTCGTAGATACTGCCGACTTTTAGGCCCAAAGCACGGGTGGGCGTGGCGCACGGCACCGTGCGCGCGACGTCTTCCGTACACGCGCCGTCGCCAGTAGCGCCGTCGAGAAACAGCGTGCTTTCGAGACGCCCGTGTACTCCGCCCAAGTCGATCGCCAGCTGACCGTTCACGAACACCCAAACGTCGTCGTCACCGGAGAAGGTGAGCGTTTCGCCGCCGGCAAATTGGAACCAGTAGCGGACCTCACTCGTGAAGCCGTAGTTGTGTCCGTTGTCGGCGTTCTCCGCGCCAGACGCAACCCAGCCCTGACCGTCGAGCGGAAACAACGAAGCTTCGACCGCTGGGTAGTGATACGCACCGCCGCCTGTCGCCACCATGTTGAAGCGGCTGACGAAGGAGATATTGGTGCCTGGCGTGTCGTTGTACCAGGTGTCGAACAACGCTTTGCCGTGGGTCTGAAACCAGGCGCCGTTACAACCCGGACCGGGCGTCGTGACGCTGGCCGGACAGCTCTCGCGGGTGCCGCTGTCGTTTGGAAATGCAGGCAACGGGCCGTCGTACGTGGTGCACGCGGCCGGGAGCTCGCACACACCCGTGTACACAGGCTTGCCGTCAGTGCCGAGTGTTGCGCCGACCAAGCCGTAGGTGCGCGAGCTCAAATGCGCCTGAAAATCCCTGTTTCTCTTATTGTTGCCGGTCGGCAGACAGTTCGTGTCGCGGAAGGTCACTGGCACAGGCAAGGTCGGCGGCAGCGTGGCCGTGACGGTGTCACAAGTGAAGCCTGGCTCGACCTTACAGTCCGGCGAGCAGCCATCACCGGCTTTGGTATTGCCGTCGTCGCACTCCTCCGCGCCGAGCTTCAGGCCATCCCCGCAGCGCGAGCTGCACACGCCGCCGGTCTTCGGACAGCTCGGCTCGACCTCACAGAACGGATTGCAGCCGTCGCCGACGATCTTGTTGCCGTCGTCGCAGGGCTCGCCGCCCTCCGCTACGCCGTCGCCGCAGACCGCCTTGCGACATGCCTTACCCGGCGTGTCGCAGACCCAGCCGAGCTCTACCTGGCAAGTCGCCGAGCAGCCGTCACCGGCAGTGGGCGTGGCATTGCCATCCTCGCACTGCTCGGTACCGGCGATGATTCCGTCGCCGCACTCAGCCGCTGCGCAGCGGTCGCCCACGACTGGGCAGGCCCAGCCCGCCTCAACCTGGCACTTGGCAGAACAGCCGTCGTTGTCCTTGGTGTTATTGTCGTCGCACTTCTCTTCGCCGCCGATCTTGCCGTCGCCGCACTTGACGGTGGATACGCAGGGGCTGCCGGGCGTCGGGCAAACGAAGTCCGCTTCCAGCTGCTGGCACGTCTCGATGCAGCCGTCGCCGGTTACGGTGTTGCCGTCATCGCAGACCTCGCCGGGATCGAGCACGCCGTCGCCGCAGACGGGGACTTTCATCATCGGGCCGCAACCGGCGACGCCGTTGCAGTCGTTCATCCCGGTCATGCTGCCGGTGGTGAAGATGCCGGAGTTGCCGCCCGCGCTGCTCGAGTCCCCTCCGGAAGCCGTGTCCACGGCGCCGCTGCCAGCCGGGGCGTCAGGGTGACTACCTCCCCCGCCTGCCTTTGCGGACGTGCTGCAAGCCACACCCCCAAAAAGCGCGCCAAAAAGCGCGAGCCCAAGCCCTGCCACCGCTACCCGGGTCAAACGTTCTTTCACCACGCCGCTATATGTCGACTCCATGTCACGAATTCTCGGAATGATCACTCTGGCCACGCTTTTGTGGGAGCCGAGCGCACATGTGCGCTGCACTCAACGCGACGCGGGCACGCCGGGGCTGCAGAACTTGCGTAAAGGCTAGAGGACCGCGCGCGTCCAAACGTCGATTCGCCGCACGCTACCCGTGCGCTCGAAGACCTCGACGGCTTGGGCCGGCGTGAGCGCATTCCCCGCTTGCTCGACCTTCGACCCATCCTGGTTCGTGAGCTGAACGCGCGGCGAATCCGCCAGGTGATGCGGTACGGATTGTAGCCCTCCGCAGTCGAAGCGTTGACGAGCTTGACGATGATGTTCTCGACGAAGTCCGGGTACGAGAACGAGAACGAGAGCGCTTCCCAGCTCTGGAAGATGTCCCGCCAATTGCCCTGAAAACCGTGCAGCTTTGGGCCCTCGGCGTCGCGCACGCGGATCTCGAAGCGGTTCCAGGGGCGGCTCGGGTCACCGTGTCGCCGGCTGAACGTGAGTGGCAGATACTCGTAGGACTGGCACACGAGGTCAGCATCGCCAGTCGCTTCGGCGAGCGCCGCGAGCCGCTTGCGCGAGATCAGCGCGGGCAGATCGGCGATCATCCGGCCCTGGCCCCGGTGATCACGCACACAGCATAACTGCCTGATTGTTCTAAACAATCTCAAAGTTAAGCAGGTTTACCAATGTCTCGCGTTGCGCTCCGAGCGGGGACGGCGCGCCCGAGCGAACCGGAACGCACACTTGCCGCAAGGCGCTCGTTCTTTAAGGTGAACCTCGATGGAAGACGAGCGACTGGTCCCGGTTTCGCCGCGGCATGCCGTGCTGCTATCGCGCGAATACCTGACCTTCATCGATACTCCGCCGCAGCGCGACTATGTCGTGCGAACCGTCGCGAAGCGGCAGGTCGGTTCGATGACACTGATGACTGGGGATCTCGTGATCGGCAGTGCAGAAACGCGGAGCAGCTTCCCGCTCGCCGCCAAGTACCCGCTGCATTTTCGCAAATCGTACTTCCCGGGTCAGATGCATGGCGAGACCAAGGACGAGTTCGCGAATCACGAGCGCGCGAGCGCGATGATCGACATCCCACCGCCGATCGGCCACACACCGAATACGTTTAGGAGCTGCCTTTTGCCAGGGCACCCGTACAGCCGCGTGTCGCCTTTTTTCGGAGTCGACCCCGAAACGGCAAACATAGCAGAGGCGGAGAAACTGCCCTTGGCAAGCGCTGCTGGCTTGTGGCGCCTGTCTGAGGAAGCGCTGTCCAAGCTGCTGATCCTCCAAGCAGGGGGCCTTGCCCACGGCGATGCGGAGCTGCACAACTTCATTGTCTGCCCAACGCCGCTGGAGCTCGTGCTGATAGACTTCGAAGGTTCGGTCGACCGCCAAACGCAAACCGAAGAGGCGTGGCTGAAGCGCTGCGCGCTGGATCTCGAGCCACTGCTGCGAGAAGCCGTGTATTTACAGTGTGCGCTGGGTAAGCAGCAGGGCACATTGGCAGAGCTTTCGCTCGCGCGCTTGCCGCAACTGCTGAAGCACCCGGAGCAATTCGAGCGGGCCATCGAGCTACGTCAGAGCGTGAGCGCCTAAGTCTCGAAAAGTTTGACGAGGGCTGCTGCCCGTGATTCCCGGCGTTGTGGGCGCGCCGGCTGTTGTCGCATACTCTGCCGCGATGACGTACCGCGCTCTAGACAATCGTTACGACGGCATGCGCTACACGCGCACCGGTCACAGTGGTTTGAAGTTACCCGCGATTTCGCTCGGTCTCTGGCACAATTTCGGCGGCGTGGACGCCTTCGAGACGGCGCGAGCCATGCTGCTCCGCGCGTTCGACCTCGGCATCACCCATTTCGACCTAGCCAACAACTACGGGCCACCCGCGGGCTCGGCCGAGGAGACGTGCGGCCGAGTGCTCGCGCAGGACCTACGCGCCCACCGCGACGAGCTCGTGATCTCCAGCAAGGCGGGCTACGGCATGTGGTCCGGCCCCTACGGTGAATGGGGCTCGCGCAAGTACCTCGTCGCCAGCATGGATCAGAGCTTGCGTAGGATCGGGCTGGACTACGTCGACATCTTCTACAGCCATCGCTTCGACCCGGAGACGCCGCTAGAGGAGACCATGGGCACGCTCGACCACCTGGTTCGCAGCGGTAAGGCGCTGTATGTCGGCATCTCCAACTACCCTGCGGACGCGACGCGGCGCGCCGCGCAGATCCTGCGCGCGCTCGGCACGCCGTGTCTGATTCACCAACCGGCGTACAGCATGTTCAATCGCTGGGTGGAGCCCGAGC
The DNA here is from genome assembly GCA_036509605.1 of Polyangiaceae bacterium. Classification (GTDB taxonomy): domain Bacteria; phylum Myxococcota_A; class Polyangia; order Polyangiales; family Polyangiaceae; genus PMG-095. The sequence goes on from DATCFJ010000847.1 coordinate 7,585, forward strand.
TGCTCACCACCTTGCGCGACGAAAAGCTGGGCTGCATCGCGTTTTCGCCGCTGGCCCAAGGGCTGCTCACCGACAAATATCTTGCGGGCATTCCGTCCGATTCGCGCGCCGGCAGGGCGCACGGCTTCTTGCGTCCGGCGCACGTCACGGACGACAAGCTCGCCAAAATCCGCCGCCTCGACGTGCTCGCCAAGGCACGCGGCCAAAAGCTTGCGCAAATGGCGATCGTTTGGGTGCTTCGGCATCCGGAGATGACCTCGGCGCTGATTGGGGCGAGCAAGGTCTCTCAAATCGAGGACGCCGTTCTTGCGCTATCGAGCGCGCGTTTCTCGGACTCGGAGCTACGCGAGATCGACGCGATCCTCGCCGAATAGGCTTACAGGTTCAGTTTTCCAGAACATTACCGGCCAGAGCGTGGACGCCTTGTGGGCGAACTATCAGGCAACGCTGTAGCTCCTTCAGTCACCTGCCCAACACCAGAGCGCCCGGCGTTCCACCGCATTGGGCCGAGGTGCACCCGGTGGGGGCATGCTGTTTCGAGCAAGCATGGCGGCAACGCCTCGACGGTGCGCTTGCAGCGCTTGCTCGTCTCTCCAGTCGTAGTCCGATGCAGCGCCACCCGGCGAATGATACGTGACGCAATACTTGGCGACGACCTGCTTCGCCGAGGAGGGCGAGACCGGCGCCGCCGCGCAGCTCGAGCGATCGAGATCTGGCACGGGCTCGGGCGCCGCATCAGCGGTTTGGTTGGCGTGGCTGCAACCCCAGCCACACAGCGCTGGAGCGACAAGCTCACCAGGCTCTGTTCAGCGAGCGGCGGCATCCATCAAGTGAAACCCTGGTTCGCTGGCAGGCTGGATTTTGCACCGGTGTTGAGCTTCGGCGGGGACGACGAATTTCCGCTCGAAGGCGGCGCAGTCGGCCTATTCGTCGACCGCAAGGCCGCGACCTTCCTGTTCAAGCACCGGCTACACACGGCCTCCCTGTTCGTGTTTCGCAGCGAGGGCTTGGGCTGGCCCCTGCGGAACGACACCTCGGTCGGCGCGCTCCCCGCCTCCAGCTCGACCTCGCGCGGCTTCAACGTGCTGCTCTGGCGCGACGGTGACCTGGGCTACGACCTGGTTTCGGACGTGGACCGGAGCGAGCTCGCCCGGCTCGCGGCCAAGGTTGTCGCGCGCTGACGTTCTGCCCTTCCAGAGACGCGCCCGAAGGAGTATTCAGATCGTGCGCGCCACTTCGGCTAGCGCAGGGAGTTTTTGACGATGCCCAAAGGCCAAGAAAAATCCAAGACGACCAACAAGCCCAAGCTCACCGTCAAGGAGAAGAAGGCTAAGAAGAAGGAAAAGGCCGCCTCCAAGTAGGCGCTCTTTTTTTGCCCGTCGCGTTAGTCGAAGTCTTGCGCGAAGGTGGGGCTCGAGCGACGGCCGCGACCGCTGCGGCCGTTGCATCGAAGCCCCTCGCGGTTCAGTTCCCTAGCCCGTACGGGAAGTCCGGTGTTGCTTGCGTCTGTACCGTGTCGTGAAACTTGCGCAGGTCGAGCACGATGCCGCCATCGGGTAGCTCGGTCAGTACGTCGGCGTGCCGCGCGCCCCAGATCACTTCGTCGTGTCCGTAGTGACGCCTCGCGTGCACGGGTTGCAATGAAGTGTCGTCCGTGCCCATCAGCGAGACCACGAACTCGAGCTCGTCTTTGGCCATCTGCTCGTCGGTCACGCCGTATAGCGGGCTGTCTTTGGTGATGCTGTGCATGGCTGTCCAAGATCGCGTGAAGGCTTGTGAACGCTCGCGCACCAGCGGCAAATCAAGCATCTTGTAGAACGTCATGCCTTCACTGGTACGCTCGGTGCGCAGCATCACCACGTGCAACTGAGCCTCGACGATCTGATTGCCGCGTTCGTTGCCGAGCCTGAACATCATCGTCGGCACGCCGTTCATGGGACTGACGACGATGTGCTTCGTGAACACGACACGCGCCTGCACTTGTGAGAATTTCGAGAACACCAGCCCCGTGACCAACGCGGTCATGATCAGACTGACGACGGCCTCGGTCACCACCAAGCCATTGGCCCAGGGAGACATCGGGTACATGTCGCCGTAGCCAATCGTGCCCATGGTCTGTACCGAAAAATAGAAGGCGTCCGGGAACGACCCCGGACGCGCGTGCTTGATGCCGCCCGTTAGCAAGTAGAGCTCGGCAAACACGGCATTCAACGCCAAGAACAGTACGACGATGGCCAACAAGGCGGCTGCCCACGAGGCGCGCAAGAACCGGTAGTGGTAATCGCGGAACGGCGCGCGCGGCGCCCCCAAGACGGTGACGCTGGGTACGGTACGGGTACGGGGTGACACGCCCGCCTACGTGCTCAGCGTCCCGGCCGAGCGTCAAGACGCCAGGGACGACGCGGCGCCTGGCGCCTGAGTGAGCGGCAGAGTCACGACGAAGCGCGTGCCTTGGCCCAGATCGCTCTGTACCTCGATGGTCCCCTGGTGAGCCTCGACGATGCGCCGAACCACGGCCAAGCCAAGGCCGACGCCGCCCGTCGCGCGCGTGCGGCTCGGGTCACTGCGAAAAAACGGCTCGAAAATGCGCGGCTGATCCTGGGAGGAAATGCCGATACCGCGGTCCTTCACGGCCACCACGAAATGCGCGCCGTCGGCCGACCTGCGCGCGCTGAGCAGGACCGGCGCTTCCGAGAACTTGCGCGCGTTATCGAGCAGGTTGTCGAACACGCGGCGCACGACTGGATCTGCTTCCAACGTCGGCAGGTCGGCGGGGAACTCGGTTTCCAGGGCGCGCTCGGGGTAGCGCACGGAGAAGCGTGCAGCGGCGGCCTCGACCAGAGCGCGACCGGGAATGCGTTCGAAATGCAACGGCGGCAGCGCGTCCCCAGCGGAGTCCCGTGCCAGGTCGAGCCGGGCAGCACTCATGACGTCGTCGAGCAGGCGCTCGAGCTCGGCGAGGTCCTCGCTGATATCGGTCAGGTAGCTGCTCATTTTGTCGTGGTCGCCGTCGGTGACCAGCTCGAGCGCTAGGCGGATCCGCGCCAGCGGCGTGCGAAGCTCGTGTGAAACATTCGCTAGAAGCTCTTTTTCCGAGCGCCGCAGGGCGGCGATACGGTCGGCCATGTCGTCGAAGGCGCGCCCTAAAGCGCCGATTTCGTCCTTGCGACGAGAGCGGAAGCGCGCGCTCAAATCACCCGTGCCGAAGCGACGCACGAGCTTGGACAGACCCGCTAAGGGCGCTGTGACCGAGCGCGCGAGCGGAATCGAGACCACGGCAAGCACCAGCAGCGCGACACCGAACTGCTTCGCCAACAAGCTCACGGGTAACTCGGGCGCGCGGTAGTGAAGGACGGCGTAGCGCGGGGCGTGGCGCGGGTTGGCGGGCTCCAAGACTTGACCCCAGCCACGCCCGAATACATTTCGCTCACGCTGCAACCGTTCGAGGTCTTCGCCCGTGAGTGGGGGCAGCTGGGTAGTGCCGTTGCTGCCGAGTAGCCGACCGCTCACGTCGTATACCGTCAGATCGATGCCAACGCGCTCCCGCAGGTCGATCAGCTGAGCGCGAAGCTCGTCGGGCTGATCCGCGAGGCCGGCCATATGCCAGGCGATCCAGGTGGAGCTGGGGCGCGCCGGGCCGTCGAGCGCGGGACGCAACGAATAGCGACCAACGAGAAACGCTGCACCTGCTGCCAGCGCGATCATCAGCACGCCGTAAAGATAAACACGCAGTACGAATCTAGGCGCAACGCTAGCGCGACGGCTCACGCAGATTCCTCGGCCACCAGCATATAGCCACTGCCGCGTACGGTCTTGAGCAGGCGCGGGTGCCGGGGGTCATCACCCAACTTTTGGCGCAAACGCGAGATCCGCACGTCGACGGAGCGATCAAACGCTTCTTCCGCGTTGCCCTTGGCGAGATCGAGGAGCCGCTCGCGCGTCAGCACCTTGCCGGCGTTCTCTGCGAGCGCGCGCAGCAGCGCGAACTCGTAGGAGGTGAGCGCCAGCACTTGGCCGTCGAGGGTGGCGCGCAGACTCGCGCTGTCCACCACCACGCGCCCGACGCGCACTTCGCGAGCTCGCGGACCTGCGCGGCCTTCGGCGCGGCGCACCACGGCTTGGATACGCGCCAAGAGCTCGCGCGCGGAGAACGGCTTCGTGACGTAGTCGTCAGCGCCGAGCTCGAGGCCAAGCACGCGATCGGCGACCTCCACACGCGCGGTCACGGCGATGATCGGCACGTGTGAGTGCTCGCGGATCTCACGGCAGACCTCGAAGCCACTTTTGCCGGGCAACATCAGATCGAGGACCACCGCGTCGAACTCCGGGCGGAGCGCCTCGCGACTGGCCGCGACACCGTCACTGACGAGGGTGACGTCAAAGCCGTGCTGCTCGAGGTAGTCGCGAGTCAAGCGCGCGATCTTTGCGTCATCCTCGACGACCAGAATTTTGAGCCGCGCGCCGTCCATGATGCTGCGGAGGGTACACGAGGGGCACAATTGCGCCCGACCAGAACACAAATAGACACATTTGAGATACCGTTACGCATCCCGACGGCCCTAGGCTAAACCAAACAGCAATGAGTGGGAGACCTGACGGAGCCGCCATCTTGGCTGAAACCAAGGCACGCCGGCGGCGTGCACGTATTTATCAAGTCGTAGGCTTGGCGGTGCTACTCGCGGCGGCTTTCGGCCTGTACTTCTGGCGTGCCAAGAAAACGCGCGGCAAAGGCGTGAGTTACATCACGGCGCAGGCGCAGGTCGGTGATCTGAAGGAAACCGTCACCGCCACCGGCACGCTAAAGGGCCTGGGCTCAGTCGATGTGGGCGCGCAGATCTCCGGCAAGCTCACCAAGATCTACGTCGACTTCAACGACCACGTCACGGTCGGCGAGGTCTTGGCCGAGATTGACACTACCTCGGCGCAATCGAAGGTCGAGCAATCGAACGCTCAGGTGAACGCGGCCGACGCCTCGCTGGTATTGGCCAAGGCGACTCTCGCCCAAACCAAAGCGCAATACGCACGCGCGCTCGACCTGTCGCAAAAAGGCCTCATCTCGAGCAAGGATCTAGACAGCGCCAAGGCCGACGCGGATCGCGCCGCGGCCAGCATCAGCTCCGCTTCGGCACAAGCGACCCTCGCGCGAGCTTCGCTGAAAGATGCTCAAACGCAGCTATCTTACGCCGTGATTCGTTCGCCGATTGACGGCATTGTGTTGTCGCGCTTGGTCGAGCCCGGCCAAACCGTGGCCGCTTCGATGTCGGCTCCGGTGCTGTTCACGCTGGCGCGGGACCTCACGCAATTGCTCCTGTATGTGGATATCGACGAGGCGGACGTCGGCAAGGTCAAGGAGCAGCAGGATGCAAGCTTCCTGGTCGACGCC
>DATCFJ010000848.1:0-14640 GCA_036509605.1 Polyangiaceae bacterium
CCCGTGCCTCCGAGCACCGTGGGGACGGTACGCGCCAGTACGTAGATGTCCAGCCACGGGGACCAACTGCGCACGTATTCGACGTCTAAGTGCAGGCGCCCTTCGAAGGACGAAGCGTTGCGCTCCGTGACCTGCCAGATACCGGTCAGCCCCGGACGCACGCGCAAGATGATGGCTTCGTGCCCGCCCATGTCGGGGATTTCGCGCTCGAGATACGGACGCGGGCCAACCAGACTCATGTCGCCGACGAACACGCTCCAGATTTGCGGCAGCTCGTCCAGGCTATACCTGCGCAAGCTGCGTCCGAAGCGGGTGACTCGCGGATCGACCGTGAGCTTGTGGAACTCCTCGTATTCGGCGCGCAGCTTCGGATCGCGCTCTAGCACTTCCTGCAGACGTTGCTCGCCGTCCCCGTACATCGTGCGAAATTTGAAGGCGACGAAGCGCACGCCGTCCTGTCCGAGCCGTTTCTGCTTGTAGAAGACGGGCCCGGGCGAGTCGAGCCGGATGAGCAAGGCCATCAGCGCGATGAGCGGCATGATCAAGATACCGCCGACCGTGGTTAAAACGATGTCCATCAACCGCTTCGCGAGTCTTGGGCCACGCAGTAAGAGTTGACGCCGAACCTCGATACCCAGCACGCCGCCCAGGTTGTGCGTGGGCGCACCGAAGTGCGCTACGCTGAACAGATCCGGGATCACGAGCACGCTCGAATAGCCGTCTGCGTAGCGCTCGATCAAGGCGAGGAGCTTGGCCGGGTCCAACTTCGGCATCGCGATCACGACCGAGCGCACACCGAGGCGCTGAGCCAGAATTGGAGCCAGCTCAAGGCCACCCACGACGGGCACGCCCTCGACTTCTGCGAACTGTTCCAAGGCCGAACGCGCTGAAGGCTCAAGCGACGAGCGAGCCGATGGCACCTCGCTGTCCTCGCGCGCGGATTCTGGCTGCCTTACCGACTGCACCATCAAGTCGTCTTCGCCCCACGTGGCGCGAATCGTACCGTGCTTGGTTGGGTCGTCGTCCAAGATGGCGATTGGCCGCAGGCCGAGCTGCGGCCGGCTTTGGAGAGTCGCTACGACGGCACGGCCGACCTTGCCGGCGCCGAGCACGACTACCGGCTGGCCCCACCAGGGTTTCCGCGCGAACTGCCAACGCAGCGTCGCGCGGCCAACCGGGGTGAGCAGTACCGAGGCTACCCAGCCGAGGAGCCAGGCGCCGTGAGACAGCCCGCTGAATGGCACGCGGCGCGCAAACACGGCGGCCGCCCAGGAGCCCACGTACACCAATGACGTCGCCAAGGTGCAGCGTCGCAGCTCCTCTGGCGGGCTCGGGGGGGTCGACGCATAGAGCTGCACGGAGGCGAAAGCCGCGATACAGGTCGGGACGATCGCAGCGACGCTGAAGCGCTGCGTCCCCGTCAGGGCATCCCCCGCCAGCAGGATCACGACCAGCGCGGCGGACAGTGACAGGGTCACCACGTCCGTCGCGAAGAGCAGGCCGAACGAAAGCAGCGGGCGACCGGGCACGTGCAAGCCGACAATCGAGGGATTTTGGCGTGCACGCTGGGCCAAGCCGCGGTTCTTGTCATGCGCGATACGAACTTGCTCGATCAGCGCTTCGGCGATGTCTCGAGAATCACAAGCGCCCATGCGACGCAAAATGGCGCCGAGATGACCGCCGCTCTCGGTCTGCATCTTGAGGGCTTCGCGCAGTTGCTGCGCTGTGATGATCCCTTTTCGGATCAGCAGCTGCCCGATCTCGTTGTTTCGTCGCCGCCGGCGCTTGTAGAAGGCGGGCGCTCGTGCGCCCGATGTCTTCGGGGGAGGGGCAACCAACTCCGGCTTATCTCCTAGGCCCATTGCAGGGCCGCCTTAACCCAAGAAGGAACGTCCGACCCAAGTAGTCTTCGCTCCTTGGATGGCGACGCGCGCTATCTCACGCAACAGAGTCACGTCAATGGTCGAAGCGCTGACTTCGACTTGCGGACCACTGCGAAAATGACCGACCACGACGTCGTCGAGCACGCGAACTACGTCGTAGCCACCGCGTTCGATACGGACAATACGATAAGTTGTCCCGGCAACCTGGACCATACCTTTGACGACGATCTCCATTCGCTTCTCCGATCACCTTTCATACCGCTCCTCCTCTCCCGATGGAAGTGGCATCTCTAGGCTCACTCCTCGTACACGGCGGGCAAACCGGCGACTGGCCGCCCTGCCAAGGCCAGGAGTTGCGTGGCCTTGACGTGAAAGTACGATGCGTGAGGTCGCAATGTTTCTAAGACTCGGCCTGGCGTGAGTGGATTGCTCCCCCACCGCAAATTCTCAGGTCGCTAGCCCAGCCGGGCGGTAATGTCCCCGATTCCGACGACCGGCGTTGCCGGCTTCGACTATCTCCGCGAGCACGGCACCGACAGCAAGCTGATTCGGCTCCTCAGCGTTAGCGCCCGCGCATGAACCCTGCGGCCGATCGCGTCGTCTCGCATCGGAGTTGAGCCTCAGCGCGGAGCCAATCCTCCCCCAGCTCAGAGCTTGGGGTTGAGCGGGTCGTACTCGTTCGACTTGGACTTATTGGACTTGGACGCTGCAGCAGGCGGCGGGCTCAACATGGAGCGTCCGATGGCCGCATTCAGGCGCTCTCGCTCGGTCATTTGTGCTTCTGATTTTTGGCTGACCGGCGCTGGCTTCACGACCGGTGCCGCGGGCGCATTCCTCACCGAAACGCTCTTCGTGGGCGTTGCGGTTTCGCTCTTCAGCGGCGGACTCGCAGTCAACGCTCTGACAGGCGCGGGAGCAATCGTCGCGGCTGCTTCCGGTTTGGGGAAGGCCACCGCGGCCTTCTTTTCCGGTGCGAGCGATTCAAGCGACACGATTGGAGGTGTCGCCCCCGGTGCTGCCGACGCGAGGAGCGCTCGCGCGGCGGGCTGGGTGGGTGCGCTGGCACCGCTCTCGGCACGCGCAGAACCGTCGTTCACGGCGGCTGCCGCGCTGACGGAGCTCTGCACGGCCGCGTTTTGTTCGACTGCGCGAAGCGTACCAAATGCCGGTCCGCCGAGCGCGGTTTCGAGGCGCTCGTACAGAGCCTCTTGGTGCACGCCGGTCGCAGCCCCGCGGACGATGCCGTTGCGATACAGCGTGATGGCCAGCCCCGCGACCGCCGCGAGACCGAGCAGAACGCGTCCGAGGCCGCCGCCTTGGCGGACAACTCGAGGAGCTTGACTGACGACCAACGGACGAACACTGCCGAGCGGTGCTGCCTTCGCCACGGGAGCGACGGCGACGAGCTCCGGATAGAAAGACGCGGATGCTACGGCCTGCGGATAGAACGACGCGGCCGCCGCTGGCGCGCGACTCGGCGGTCGTGGCGGCGATGGCACTGAGCGGCGTGGGGCAGGCGGAGGTGACGAGCGCGGGGAGGGTGGTTTCGGATGGGTTCGCTTGGGCTCTGGCGGTGGCTTGTCCTCGATGCCCGCGACGACTCCGAGGGGCTGCCACTCGGTCATGCCCTCTTGCCAAACGTTGGTGTCGGAATCGACGATCGAGAGCCGGAACAGGTCGTCGAGCTGTTCGAGTGAAACGATCTTCACTTCGCCTGGCGCGAGCGCGACGTGCCACTTTTCGTCGTCGTGGATCGGGGGTGCGTTACTCGCCGACCAGTCCTCCGAGCTTGCCGATTCGACCATCATGGGATTCCGATTTTACCAGTCTAACGTCCGCTCTGCGACTCATCACTGCCACACCGTGTGCTAATTTTGCACGGGGGATGAATTTTTGAATGACTAACCGCTCGCAGGTTGTTCAGTGGTCACGGCTTCCCGCTGGCCAAGCCGCTCTGAAGAAAGTACCTGTGAAGGCAATGGCGCGCTGGGAAGATTTCGCTGATTCCGATCTCGGGCCGTATGCGAAGCCGCGAGGCACTCGCTGGGGGCGCGTGTTCACGGGCTTGCTGGTGCTCGGCTTCGCCACGTTCGTCGCTGCCTATTACTTGCCGCTGTACCGGGCTCAGCAAAGCCTGAACGATCGGTATCGCGAGCTCAGTCAGAGAGCACAGACCCTCGAAGGCAGCATGAGCAAGACGCAAGCTGACCTGAAGACAGTGAGTGCTGAGCGCGATCAGCTCCGGACCGAGCACGACAAGCGCGACAGCGCGCAGAAGGCAGACGCAAGCCAACAGGAGCGGTTGCGCGACGCGCTGTCGACCAAGCTGGACAAGCAAATTAAGAAGAACAGTGCCACCGTCGTCTCGAACGGCGGCACGCTGATCGTCGCGCTGGACAGCGGGCTGCTGTTCCAGCCGCAGAAGCTCGATCTCACGGCAGCGGCGGCTACGCTGCTGTGCGATATCAGCAAAGCCGGCGAAGTGAAGTCAGTGGCCGTCAGCGCGGCGTTAGCGCCCGGCTCCAGCGTGCCCGCCGCGCTCGCCAAGACCTTTGCTACCCCGTGGGCGCTCAGCGCGGCCCGCGCCGCGGCGCTCGCCGAGGCGTTGGTCGACAAGTGCGCCTTCCCCGCGGCTCAAGTCAGCGCGACTGGTAGCGCGGACCACGATCCATTCGCGACGCAGCTCGCCGGCAGCAAGCTCCCTGCCGACCGAGTCGAGCTCCTGCTGACCTCGCATTGAGCTCCGGCCTCGAGCCCCAAAACGACAACGGCCACTCAAAGAGCGGCCGTCGAAGTTTTCTCGTTTCGTGGAGCCTATCGGGATCGAACCGATGACCTCCTGACTGCCAGTCAGGCGCTCTCCCAGCTGAGCTAAGGCCCCGAGAGGTGCGGGTACTTACACATAAACTTCGTGGATGGCGAGCGCTTTCGCGCGGAGATCCGCGAACCGAATTCTCACTGCGGGTGGCCCGCTGGCAGCTGCATGCCAGGCGGGATTCGCAGCCCCGGCCTAGCAGCCGGCGCGGCGGGTACAGGAGCCGGCGCGGGCACGACTGCGGCACCCGGGGCGGCCTGGGTGTCGCTGACGGAGTCCGTGCCGAAAGCTAGGAACGCCGCAATTCCAGCCAGGAACAGCGCCCCGCCCAGCAGCGGCAGCCAACCCGGCGAACGGGGCTCGTCCGCCGGAAAGTCGTCCGAGGACGACTCCGGCTCGTGGTGATCGTCCGGGGCCGTGTCGGCGTCGTGGTGACCGTGACCGCTCATCCCGCGCTTATCTCGCGCTTTTTTGCGCAAGGCAAGGGTGGGGCTGTGATCTGGGTCCTCGCCCCCGCCCCGCTGAAGTGTCCCCCGACGGGGATCACGAAGCGCGTAATTCAGCGGGGGGCCCACCCCCGAAGTTTGGGGCCCCAGCCCCAAACTAGTATTGTGCACCCGGACCCGCATGGCTCAGCAACAGCAACGCTACAAAGTGCTCGAGAAAATTGCCTCGGGCGGCATGGCCGAGGTGTTTCGCGCGGAGAGCGCCGGCCTCGAGGGGTTCAAGAAGACGGTCGCTATCAAGCGCGTCTTGCCGCACCTGTCCGAGAAGAAGCAGTTCATCGGCATGTTCTTGGACGAGGCGCGCGTCAGCGCTCAGCTCTCGCACTCGAACTGCGTTCAGGTCTTCGATATCGGCGTTGGCGACAACACCTACTTCATCGTCATGGAGTACGTCGACGGTGCTGACTTGAAGGGGCTGATCGAGCATCGCAAGAAGACGAACACGCCGTTTCCCGTCGAGGAAGCTTGTCTGATCTGCGTGCGCATCTGCGAAGGCTTGTCTTACGCGCACGAGCTCACCGACAACAACGGTGAGAGCTTGCACATCGTGCACCGAGATATGTCGCCGCCAAACGTGCTCATCACGCGCTTCGGTGAGGTGAAGATCGTGGACTTCGGCCTCGCCAAGGCCAACAGCCAACTCGAGAAGAGCGAGCCCGGCATCATCAAGGGCAAGTTCAGCTATCTGTCACCGGAGGCCGCGCAGGGCCTACCGGTCGACGGCAAGACCGATATCTTCGCGGTCGGCATCATCTTGTGGGAGCTGCTGGCTGGGCGCCGCCTGTTCATGGGCGAGACCGATCTCGAAACCGTGCGCATGGTGCAGCAGGCCAAAGTGCCCTCGATTCGCAGCATCAATCCCAAGGTCTCGGTCGAGCTCGAGCGCGTGATGATGCGCGCGCTCGCTGGCGACCCGGGCGCCCGCTATCAGACCGCGCGCGATTTCGGACGCGACCTGAACAACATGCTGTTTCACATGGGCCGTGCCGTGTCGTCCTTCGACATCGCCCAGCTCGTGGAGCCGATTCGACTCGAGCGCGAGGACAAGAAGCGCCGCGGCAAGTACGACCGGGGCTCGATTATCGGCTCGCTGATCGACGAAGCGCTATTCGAGTTCACTTCGCTCGAGGAAGAAGCCGCCGCGGCAGCAGCCAAGGCGGCAGGCCAAACCTCTTCGCCCCGACACGGTTCGGCGCCCCTGCAGCTTGGCTCGTTCGAGAACGTGGCCAGCTGGGCCGACGATCTGGGAGACCTCGGACTTGAGAGCGCACAGACCGCACCCTCTGGAGACTCGTTCGAGCTCGGCAACCTGGCGGCCCTTGAAGACGACCCGCTCTCCGGGCGGGTGCGCTCCGAATTTCCGGCTGCGGCTCGCTCTAGCCGGCCGCCCATCTCGAACCCGCCTCCGCCAGCGATGGTCGTCCCTCCACCTCGTCCGCCACCGCAACCTACGCCGCCCCCTGCGGCTTTGCCGATCGCCGAGGTCGAGTACCCGACGGGCAAGAGCAAGAGCGGGCTGATCGCCATGGTCGTGCTGCTGGTGGCAGTTGCCGGCGTTGCCGGCGCGTACTTTGGCGGCGTGATCCCGCACTGAGCGCTGCCCACAAACGAGAAAAGCGCGCCTACCGCTCGGGAAGACGCGCTCTCTCTTCGCCAGCTAGCTGACGCTAAGCCTTGTCGGCGGGCTTCTTCGCGTCAGCGGGCTTGGCGTCAGCGGGCTTGGCGTCAGCGGGCTTCTCGCCCTCTGCCGCTTCGGCTTCGCCTTCCGCGTCGTCATCGTCGTCGTCGTCATCATCGTCATCGTCGGGCTCGTGCAGCGCCTCTTCTTCGAAGTTGAGATTCTGAGTCGAGTGGACATCGCCACGGTCGTCGGGCTTCTTGTCGCGTTGTGCCGCCGCCAGGCGCTGAAACACGACCGGCTTCGGCGCGACGAGTAGCGCCATGGTGCGCGCTTCCATCGCCGGGCGTTGCTCGACATTGGCGATGTCGTCGATCTTCGACACGATCAGTTCGAGCTGCATTTGCGCGCGCTGCGGATGCATGATCTCGCGACCACGGAAACGGCAGGTGACCTTCACCTTGTTGCCGGACTCGATGAAGCGACGAATGGCGCGGATTTTCACGGCAATGTCGTGGTCATCCGTCTTCGGACGGATCTTGATCTCTTTGACCTCGACGACGGTCTGCTTCCGCTTGGCCTCGCCCTGCTTCTTCTTCTCCTCGTACTTGTATTTGCCGAAGTCGAGGATCTTGCAGACGGGCGGATTGCTCTTCGGATTGACCTCGACGAGGTCCAGACCGACTTCACGGGCGCGGCGCAAAGCTTGGTCAGTCGTCAAGACTCCCAAATTCGAGCCGTCCTCCGCAACGACGCGCACCTCGGGTACGCGAATCCGGTGGTTGATTCGAATCTGAGGGCCTCGCGGCTCCCTGCTGAAGCGCCGACCGCCGCCTAATGCCATGTATTTATCACTTTCTCGTGCTCCCTTTGATTTCTTGGTTCGTGCTTAGTCAATTTACCGCGCGCTCGAGCCGCGGTGGCTTGGCTTCTTCGAGCAGGCGCGCCGTGAAGTCCAGAACGCTCATGGCCCCGAGCTCACCTGCGACGCTCGAGCGGACGCTCAGTGTGCTTGCTGCCGCTTCGGCGTCGCCGATCACGCAAATGTACGGGTAGCGTAGGTTGCGCGCGTTACGAATCTTCGCGCCCAGCTTGTCGCTGCTCACATCCGTATGCACGCGCAGGCCGCGGCCTTTGAGCTGTGCCGCGAGCTTCTCGACGTGCTCGACCTGGGTGTCACTCACGGCCAGCAAAATGACCTGCTCCGGCGCGAGCCAGACCGGGAATTTGCCTGCACAATGTTCCAGGTAGATGCCGTAGAAGCGTTCGACCGAGCCGAGAATCGCGCGATGCAACATCACGGGGCGGTGGTTTGCGCCGTCTTTGCCGACGTATTCCAAGTCGAAGCGTTCGGGCAGACCGTAGTCCAACTGGATAGTGCCGAGCTGCCAGCTGCGCTTGAGCGCGTCTGTGATGTGGAACTCGAGCTTTGGGCCGTAAAACGCGCCTTCGCCCGAGAGCTCCTCGAACTTCACGTTGCTGGCGACGAGCGCGCGGCGCAGGGCGCCTTCGGCGCGGTCCCACAGGTCGTCCGAGCCGATGCGCTTCTCGGGACGCAGGGCGAGCTTGACCGAGACGTCGTTGAACTCGAACGCCGCGTACACCTCGAACAAGAGACGATTGAAATCCAAAATCTCCTGCTCGATTTGGTCTTCGGTGCAGAAGATGTGCGCGTCGTCTTGGCTGAAGCTGCGTACTCGCGCCAAGCCGTGAACCACGCCTGCGCGCTCGTGCCGATGCAGCCGCCCGAAATCCGCCACGCGCCACGGAAGCTCGCGGTAACTGCGCCGACGGTGCCCGAAGATCAGGCAATGGCTCGGGCAGTTCATGGGCTTCGAGCAGGTGTGCTCGACCTTGTCGTGCACGGAGGCCAAGTACGAGGCTTGATCCTCATCGGGCTTCGGCGCCTCGATGCTCTCGACCTTGTCGTCCGTGGTCGCGAAGAACATGTTCTCGCGGTAGTTCGCCAAGTGACCGCTGGTTTCGAACAAGCGCTTGTCGAAAATCTGCGGCGTTATCACTTCTTCGTAGCCGTACTCCACGTACAGCGTGCGGATGTACTCGACCAAGCGGTGGTACACGCTCGCGCCGCGCGGCAAGAAGAAGGGCATGGCCGGCGCGTATTCATGAAACATGAATAGCTCGAGCTCCTTGCCGAGCTTGCGGTGGTCGCGAGCCTTCGCTTCCTCGATGTTCTTGAGGTATTCGGCGAGCTCTTCTTCGCTACGGAACGCGGTGCCGTAAACCCGTTGCAACATCGGGTTTTTCTCGTCGCCGCGCCAATACGCGCCGGCCACGCTGGTCAGCTTTACCGCGCCGATCAGCTTCGTGTTCGGCACGTGCGGCCCGCGACATAGGTCCACCCAAGTGCCTTGCGGGCTCTTGGCGTGACCGTGTCGGTACAGCGTGATCGTGTCGCCAGGCGGCAGCGAATCCAAGATCTGCAGCTTGAAGGTCTCGCCCATCTTCTCGAACAACTCATGCGCCTGGGCGCGAGTGACCTCTTCGCGAGCGAAGGGTCGTTTGTCCTTGATGATGCGGCGCATCTCCTTCTCGATGGCTTGCAGATCCTTATCCGAGAAGTGCTCGCCTTCGGGCCGCGAGAAGTCGTAATAGAAGCCCGCCTCGATCGCCGGGCCGATGGTGACCTGCGTGCCCGGGAACAGGCGCTGTACGGCGTCTGCCATGACGTGTGCTGCGGAGTGACGGATCACTTGCAGGCCGTCGTGCTCGCTGCTGCGCACAGGCTCGATTACGGCATCGCTCGCGACCGGCGTGAGCAAGTCCACGATGTGTCCGTCGACACGGACGGCAATTACGTCGTCGGCGAGCTCTCCGCGTTGCTTGAGGAGCTCACCCGGCGTCTGGCGCGCGGGCTCCGACATGTTATGCGGTCGTCGCGCGACGAGCTTCGGAGCACCCAAGACGGGTTGCGCGGGACGTCACGAGACGGGCTTTTGTAGGCGCGGGCAGGATTGAACTGTCGACCCCTACCGTGTCAAGGTAGTGCTCTACCACTGAGCTACGCGCCTCTGGTTCGGTGAAACGGACTTCACCTGCGAACTGTTTTTTCTGACTCTTCAAAATCAGGCGAGAACCCCACTACAACTCGACAACCGGGCTGTCAAGGGTAGCAGGTGCGGGGGTGGGCCGCCCATGGTTTTGGGACGAGGCAGGCTGGTGACGGGTTAGAGGCCGGCTTCCCGGCAGGCTAGCCTCGCTTGCGCGGGGTATGGAATCTGGGTATAGGCCCGGCCCTCTCGACGCCGTAGGCAGCCGTTTTTCGCGGCCTGGTCCTAGGCGCCAAAGCGGGGCTCCTCGTCTCGACGAGCCACCCCTGTCCGCGGAGGACACCTTGGTCGCGCTGCTGTCCTTTCAAAATGTACCTCCGGCTCCTGGCCGGGAAACGAATGCCATCACCGTCGCTCCGTCGGCGCCCGGCACTCCTCCTTCTTCAGCCTCCGATTCGCACCCCCCTGCAGGCGGCGGCGGCTTGGCCGGCATTGCCCCCATGCTCCTCATGGTGGTGCCGCTGGTGCTGCTGATGGTGTTCACGAACCGCTCTCAAGCGAAGAAGCAGGGCAAGGTGATCGCGTCGCTACAAAAGGGCGACAAGGTGATCCTGTCGGGTGGGTTGATGGGCAAGCTCGTCGAGCTCGGCGATCGCGTCGCGAAGGTCGAGCTCGCGCCCGGCATGAAGATCGATGTGTTGAAGTCCGGAATTCTCGGTAAGGACGACGCCGAAACGGCCGCCCTCGCCGACAAGAAGTGAAAGCTCGGGCGGTCTAGCCGTGGTCAATACCGTTCTTACGTCGATTTTTGGCGGCCTCGCCGCGTTGTTCGTGCTGTCGGGGTTTGCCTTCCGAGGCGAGCGCTGGGTGCTCTGGTCCGCTGGCTTGTTCGCAGTCGGTGCGTCAGCCGCGGCTCACAACGACGCCTTTTGGCCAATGGTTCTGCTGGGTGCGCTGAGCGTGTGGATCGCATTCACCGCGATTGACGTGATGGATACGGGTTGGCGCATTCGCTGCGGTTTCGCGGTCAGCGCGTGCTTGTTCGGCTTCCTCGTGCTCTGGCCCACGCTCGCCGGCTGGAGCCCGAAGATCGTCTGTCCGGCTTACGTCCGCGAGCACGTCTCGTTTCGTCTCGTCTCCGGCCTCGATCTGCGCGGCGGCTTGCGCCTCGTGTACACGGTCGACGTCGACGAAGCGATCAAGGACAAGCGCGACCACTACTACGAGGACATGCGCCTCGAGCTGGCGAAGATCTTCGACCTGCAAAAGGGCGACGATCTACCCACCGAAGAAGTGTTCAAGAAGCTGCGCGACAAGGTCGACATCGAGTCGCCGCGTCGCCCCGTCGACGAAATTCGCCTAGTGGTGAAAGAGGGCACCGACCCGACCAAGCTCGATGAGCGCTTCCTCGAGAAGTTCAAAACCGAGATGTCGTTCACGCGCACCCCCGACGGGCGCACCATGGTGTTCAAAATGCGCTCCAGCGTCGGCTCGCAGATCCGCGAGCGCGCCGTGAGCCAAGCCAAGGACATCATCGGGCGCCGAGTCGACGAGCTCGGCCTGCGTGAAGCCGCGGTTTCCTCGCGCGACGAAGACATCATCGTGGAAGTGCCGGGCGAAGACGAAAAGAGCTTCTCCACCATCCGCGAGATCATCAGTCAAACCGCGCGCCTCGAGTTCAAGATGCTCGACGACGACACTGACTTTTTCGGCGGCATCCAGAAGGAAGTCAAAGACACGAGCTTGCCTGAGGGGCTCGAGTTTCGGATGGAGAATGCCCCGGTCGGCAAGGATGCCGAGGGCGAAAACCGCACGAAGCAGAACACATACGCGTTCCTGGCCAAGCTGCCCAAGGAGACCACTACCCAAACCTTGCAACGGATGCGCGAGTGGGTGGGTACCTTGGACGTGCCGGCGGACCGCGAGGTCGGCTTCGAGGTCGAGAAGCGCGTCGTCGACGAGGTCACGCTGCGCGAAGAGGAGTCCGGGATTCGCACGTTCTTCCTCAAGAGCCGCGCCGAGATCACCGGCGACATGATCCGCGAAGCCGTCGCTCAGCCCGAGCAGAGCCAGGGCGGCATGGGTGGCTGGCACGTTTCGCTGACGTTCACCGACGCCGGTGGCCGGATCTTCGAGCGCATCACGGGCGCCAACATCAAGCGACGCTTCGCCATCATTTTGGACGGCCGCATCAGCAGCGCTCCAGTGATTCAAAGCCGTATCGCCGGTGGTCACGGCCAAATCACGATGGGCTCGGGTGACCCCGAAGCTCAGCTCCGGGACTCCAAGAACCTCGAGCTCGTGCTGCGCTCCGGCGCGCTGCCCGCGCCCATTTCGCCCTCCAACGAGCAGCGCATCGGCCCTTCGCTGGGGCAAGACTCGATCAAGCTCGGTATCCAGGGCGCGCTCGGCGGCATCGGTCTCGTACTCGTGTTCATGATGGTTTACTACCAGCGAGCCGGCTTCATCGCCGACATTGCGGTGGTCATGAACTTGTTCCTGCAGCTGGCGATCCTGTGCTCTTTCGGCGCGTCGATGACCCTGCCGGGCATCGCAGGTTTGGCGCTGACGGTCGGCATGGCCGTGGACAGCAACATCATCATCAACGAGCGCATCCGAGAGGAGCTCGGGCTCGGCAAGAGCCCGCGCGCCGCGGTCGACGTGGGCTACAAGCGGGCGCTCAACGCGATCATCGACGGCCACGTCGTGACCGTGATTTCGGGCTTGGTGCTTGCGCAGTACGGCACCGGTCCACTCAAAGGCTTTGCAGTGACGCTGATGGTGGGCATCGTCTGCAACCTCTTCACGGGCGTCATTGTCAGCCGGCTGATGGTCGACTGGTGGGTCAAGAACCTGGGGCGCGGCGCCCAGCTGGATTTGGGTTGAACGATGCACCTCTTCAAATCTGGCAAGGTCTACAACTTCATGTCGGTCCGATGGTATTTCATCGGGCTGAGCCTGTTCCTGACGTTTGGAGCCGCGACCCTGCTGCTGATGGGCAAGGCGCGATTGGGTACGGACTTCACCGGCGGCACCGAGGTCGAGATCGCATTCCTGAAGCCGGTCGACGCGGGCGCCTTACGGGCTGCCGTCGTGCAGGCGGGTTTCGAGGCGCCCGGCGTGATCCGCGTCGAAGATCCGAAGAACCCGAACCGCTACCTAATCCGCGTCGAGGAAGTGTCGACGATCACCCTGAGCAAGCAGCAGGAGATCGAAAAAACGCTCTGCCTCAGCTCGGGTGAAGGGACCGAAGCCTGCCCGGTCGAGCGCCAGGCGACCGAGGTGAAGTTCAGCCCCGGCGGCGACAAGATCAGCGTTCGCTATCGCAACACGCCTGATCTGGATTTGATCAAGGAGCGCATCACTGCTGTGTCGGGGATTCTGCTGCGCCCGGGCGCGCACAACCCGATGCTGCAGAACGCGCGCGACAACAAGGTCGAGATTCAGCTGATGAGCAAGGGCGACCAGCTCATGGCTGGCCTGCGCAAGGGCCTCGGCGCCGACGTAGTGCCGGAGACGGCGCTGCGCACGGAGTGGATCGGCCCGCGCGCTGGCGCTCAGCTGCGCGACAGCGCCGTGAAGAGCATCGTGATCTCGATCGTGTTCATCATGGTCTACATCGCGTTCCGCTTCGATTTGCGGTTCGCGCCCGGTGGCGTCGTGGCCCTCACGCACGACGCGCTCGGCACGATCGGGCTCATGATCGTGCTCGGCAAAGAGATCAATCTGACGACCATCGCCGCTGCGCTGACGATTGTCGGTTACTCGGTGAACGACACCGTCATCGTTTACGATCGCGTGCGCGAAAATTTGGGCAAATTACGCGGCACCAGCTTCTTCCAACTGATCAACATCAGCACCTCGGAGATGCTCGGCCGCACGTTGCTCACCAGCAGCACAGTGGTCATCGCCCTGCTCGGCTTCTTCATCTGGGGCACTGGCGAGCTGAAGGATTTCTCGCTCGCCCTGGTCATCGGCGTCGTGCTGGGCACGTACTCGTCGATTTACGTCGCTCTGCCTCTGACGGAATGGCTCGACCATACGCTGTTCTCCAAGGTGGGCGAGAAGAAGCGCGTCGCAGCCGGCAAAGCTGCGGCAGTTTAGTCTCGCGTTGGGGGCTTCTGCGGCTCTTTGCGGCGGTTTCTGATGTGGGACGAGCTGGCACCGCGCTCCTCCCGGCCGGGTGACCAGGTTGACACTCTGGGCGCCGTCCTTATGTTCTTTTCATGTTCGCCGCATTGAAGTCCCAGATGGCTACGTTATCCGACCTGAATGGGCTGCTCCCGCTCACCATTCCGGAGGAGTTGTGGTCGACGATCGCACCGGAGCAACAGGAACGGTGTTTGAACGCACAGCGTGTGCTGGCCGCGTTCGCGGGTGACCGCGATCTCGACTTGAGCGATCTTGCAGAGCGCTTGGAAGCGGAACCCGAAGACGTCCTTGGTGGCCTACACGTTCTCGACGCGATGGCGCTGGTGACTACGGAGGAATCGGACGACGGCCCGCGCTTCCACTTGCGGGCGGTTCCAGACGAGCACGTGCGCTTCGTCGGTCCCAACGGCCGCGCGCAGTGGCTGTTCGTAGCCCGCCCGCTCGACCCGCCAGAAATAGACTCGGATAGTTTGAACTGATTGCGGGCTGGTCTCGCGGTCGGTCTTTGAGACGACCCACGCGCAACGCTCCTCGTCAGCGAGGGGCGTTGCGTGTTTTGTGGCCTGGGCTCGTTTGGGGCCGGGGCCCCAAACTCGGGGGTGGGCGCTGAATTACACGCCCCGTGATCCCCGGAGGGGGCACTTCAGCGGGCGCG
>DATCFJ010000849.1:0-4022 GCA_036509605.1 Polyangiaceae bacterium
TGGGCCCGAACACCGTCTCCTGGAAATGGCGCCGGAAGAGCCCGCGCCCCCAGAGTTGCTTCAACACCAAACCGCCTACGAAGGGCAGCAGTGCCAGCTCTCCGTAGCGGCCTGCGCTGCTCTCGTAGCAAAGCGCGTCGATCAGCACGAGCCGCGATACGAGCTCGGGGTGGCGCGCAGCCAGCGTGAGCGCCACGGCGCCGCCCAGCGCGTGTCCGACCACCGCGGCGGGACCCAACTTGAGCCCCGCGTACAAGTCGGCAATGGCTTCCGCGAAGGCGTCGATGCCGTACGGGAAGCGGCTTGGCGGCGGCTTCTCGCTGGCGCCGAATCCGGGTAAGTCGGGCGCGATGACCCGAAAGCTTTCGGCGAGCGCGGGCATCACCAGATCCCAGCTCGTGTGATCCACGAACAGGCCGTGGATCAAAATCACTGGCGCCCCGCTCCCCGCTTCGGCGACGCGCAAGCGCACGCCGCTCGCCGTGACGTCGCGGTGTACAGGACCTGCCATCCCGGAGTCGAGGCTACCACAAACGCCGCACCCGATAGAAAGCGCGAAACCTGCGGGAGTTGCGTGCCGACCGAAGCGGGGTGGCAGCTATCCTTCCGCGCAGCCGTCGCGATCACTACGTGCTCGTGCGCCCACTCGGCCGCGGTGGCACTGCCGAGACTTGGCTGGCGCGTCGTGAGGGCGGACTGTTCCCGGAAGAGGTGTGCATCAAGCGTTCCCTCCGGCATCTCAATCGCTTCGAGCGCCGCGCCCTCTTGGAAGAGGCGCGGCTCTTGGCACGCATTCGTCACAGCAACGTGGTTCAGCTGCTGGACGCGCTGGAGGACGAAGCCGGGGAGGTGTTCCTCGCGCTCGAGCTCGTGCGCGGCGTAGATCTGCGGGTCTTGTCGCGTGCGCTGGGGCAGCGTGGCCGCAGCCTGCGTCCCGCTGTCGTGGCGGCCATTGGCATGTACTTGTGCCGCGCGCTGGCTGCGGCGCAACGCGCCGTGCCGCCGGGCATCGTGCATCGTGACGTGACCCCGCACAACGTGCTCGTGTCGCGCGAAGGCGAGATCAAATTGGCAGACTTCGGAATCGCGCGCGCCTTCGATCGCGAACAGTGGACGCGCGCAGGGCTGATCAAGGGCAAGACCGGCTTTTTCTCCCCTGAACAGCTGCGCGGAGACGACCTAGACGTTCGCTCCGACTTATTCGCCGTGGGCGTGATCTTGTACGAGCTCCTGATCGGGCATCGTCCAGTGTTCGAACAGGCGAGCGAGGTCGGAGCTCGGATAGCCGAGTACTGCGCCGCGCTCGCTCGCCTGGCTCCGGGCATCCCGCTCGGGTTATGTGACACTGTGGCGTGCTTGCTCGCGGCCGAACGCTCGGACCGGCCCGCCTCCGCCGACGTGGCCGCGCGTCAGTTGTCCGCGTTCACGGACGAACAACGTGCCATCGACGAGCTGCGCCAGAACATGGACGACGTGTGCGCACCGAGGGCCGGGTTATTGAAGTGACTTGCGGTGTGGCGGGCGCGTGAGCCCTAGCCGTCCCAACAGTTCGCGCGCGTAGCTCGCGCGATGCTGACTCGTCAAAACCCTGACGTGCCCTGCGGCGCTCGACATGTCGTGTGCGTTTCACGCGTCCGCTGCGAAAGCGCGCACGGCACAGCCAAAACCATGTGGTTCCATGTATGCATGGACGACGTATCAGCTCCATGGACATTCCATTGAACGTGACAAGCAATGTCACACCAGTGATCGCAAACAGCTTCCATGGAGCTACTGCGTTCCATGCGCAAATATTTGCAGATAAAGTCCTTTGGGCGATCCATTGAATAGAATATATTCGCACGCGCTGGGACTTGGGACGAGCAGCCTAAGCCCGCACTTGGTAAACCCGTGATCGACGATCTCACCCTCAGCCAACTAGAACGCAAGTATGCGGCTGGGTTGACCTCGGTCGAGATCTTGGACGTGTTTGCCTCGCACGACGTGTCGCTGAGTGAAGCCACTCTACGCAAGTACGTGCAGCTCGGTCTGTTGCCGCGCAGCGTGCGGGTCGGCCGCAAGGGCAAGCATCAGGGGTCGACGGGTGTATACCCGGTCGGTGTCGTTCGTCAGATTCTGCGCATCAAGCAGATGATGGCCGAGAGCTACACCATCGAGCAGATACAACGCGAATTTTTGTTCATCAGGAACGACGTCGAGCAACTCGAGTTGATGCTCTCTCGCATCTTCAAGAAGCTCGATGGTGTGCTCAAAGAGCGCAAACAAGAGCGCTCCGCGCAAGCCGTCCAGCGGGACATGCAGGGCGCGCGTGGTCTCAGCAAAGACTTGATGGCCCGACTGGTTGCCATCGAAGACAAGCTCACGAAGAGGACGAGGATCGAGAGCGTCGCGGCGTCCTGAGTCGAAGGCTCGAGATGTCACAGAACTCCGGTAAATTGCGGGGATTTTGACGAAGTAACGAAGTGGATTGAGCTTCCGGCCAACAAGTCACGATGACGACCGAGATCGTCATTGTGGGCTGCCGCAAGTGAAGTCGAGATACGGCAGACTAAACTACGACGATACCGCGCGGCCAGGCAGGGTCCGATCGCGATCGGTTTTCGTGCGGGCACTCAACGACGGCAATGCAAGCGAGGAAGCCATGGAGTCGAACAAGCTCGGCACGGTGGAAAATCAGATGATCGAACAACCCGAACTGCTGATCGACGGCGCGACGGCACTCGCACCGGACGAAGAAATCACGCGCGAGCAACGTCGTTCGCGCCGCAAGCGTGACGTGCGCGCCCGCACGATCAGCGTCAAGCGCATGACCAAGCGCGAGCTCGAGATCGGCAAATTGCTGTATCCCGAGGCTGACTACTACAAGCCGAAGCAGCGCGCCGAGTGCGCCGAGGGCCCGCGCCCGTGCCCCTACGTGTCCTGCAAACATCACCTATTCATTGATGTTTCGCCGCGCACGGGCGCGATCAAACTAAACTTTCCGGATCTCGAGGTTTGGGAAATGGGCGAGTCTTGCGCGCTCGATATCTCTGACCGTGGCGGCACCACTTTGGAAGACGTTGGAGCGATCATGAATCTGACCCGAGAACGCATTCGTCAAGTCGAAGTCAAAGCGCTCGCCAAGCTCGAAGCGTTGCGCGACATGTCCTTCCTGCGTGATTTCGTCGACGAAGGTCCCGTTGGCAAGCGCCGCTTGCCGCAACTCTCGAAGGCCGACATGGTCGGCACCAAGTACGACGACGACCTGGAAGAGGACGAAGTCGACAGCGTCGAGATCGAGGAAGCGGAGCTCGCGAAGAAGCACCGCGGTCCGGTCGCCGTGCTCGAGATCTGAGTGTCGAGCTCGCGACGGGGTGGGGGGATCGGGACCGGGACCGGGATGGACAACGGTGGGGTTGGGGCCACGAGGAAAACGGGCGCGCTCCGAGGCGCGGGTCGACGTTGGCTTCGGGCTAGCCGCGCACTTGACGCACGACTCGTAGGAAGTTTTGGCCGAGCATCTTCTGAATGGCGCGTTCGGGGATCTTGCGCGCCATTAGGGCTGCGACGAGGCGCGGTAACTCGAGGCACGTGGGCATGTCGCGGGGCGTGATGATCGAGCCGTCCCAGTCGCTGCCCAGCGCCGGCGTGTCTTCGCCGGCCACGCGCCACACGTGCTCTAAGTGACGCGCGATGGTGTCGACGCGACCGTTCCACGGTCGGTCGCCCAGGAACGGCGCGTGATACATGATACCGACGACCCCGCCGGAACGGGCCACGGCCTGGATCTGCGCGTCGTCCAAGTTGCGCCAGTGCGGATGCACGCCAGACACGCCAGTATGCGTCACGACGAACGGAACGTCTTTGGCGTGGGCCTCGCACGCAGTCCAAAATCCGCGTTCGCTGATATGCGCCAAGTCGACCAGCACTTTGCGCTCGTTGAGCAGCTCGACCATCTGCGAGCCGAATGCGCTTAGCCCTGTGTCCGAGAGGCGCATCGGCGAGCTGGTCGAACCAATGCGGGAGCTCGACAAATGCACGAG
>DATCFJ010000850.1:0-2222 GCA_036509605.1 Polyangiaceae bacterium
CCGTTGAGCGACATGCCATTACTTCAGCAACAAGCGCGCCAGCAAGTCAGGACGCTGGCTGGAACCGGTACCAGCTCTGGCTCAGCGGTGTTATACTGCGCACGGATGTGGCTTCCTCGGCTCGGCGTTGGTCTCGCGCTCGTTACGGCAGTCGGCGCGCTCGCGAATTGCGGCGCCCGCACGGGCTTGCTTGAGGGCGAGGCCTGCCCAATGAGCGGCGCGACGCGGCCGTGCGAGGGCTTCTGCGGGATGGGACTCCA
Organism: Polyangiaceae bacterium; assembly: GCA_036509605.1. Taxonomy (GTDB): domain Bacteria; phylum Myxococcota_A; class Polyangia; order Polyangiales; family Polyangiaceae; genus PMG-095. The sequence goes on from DATCFJ010000850.1 coordinate 261, forward strand.
GACCTGTGACCAGAGCTTCTGGCAAGCTTGCGTGGTTCCCGAAACGACCCGCGCCTGTACGAATACCTGCGGGGCCGGAACGCAGCGGTGTGTCGCAGAGGCTTGGCAGAGCTGCGTGGTCGCGCCGACCCTGCTCGCGTGCACGACGATCTGCGGCTCCGGAAACCAGCCCTGCGCCGACGACACGCTGGGAGCCTGTGATGCACCCCAGCCCCACGACCCGATTCTAAGCGCGACCTTCCTCGACTTTCGCAGCACGCAGCCCGACTTCGAAGGCACTGGCATCCCGCCGGCGAATGTCAGCAATGCGCCGCTCGACATCAGGATCGTAAAAACCGAGCTCGATTCGAACAATTTGCCGATCTACGCAGGCAATCCGACGACGCCAACCACCACCGGTGCGGCGGACTTCGACGTTTGGTACAGGCCGACTCCAGGTGTCAACGAGAGCTTCTCGGAGAACCTCACCATGACGCCGGCCACGAACCAGCCTGGGTACTTCAGCTACGAAAATAAGGCATTCTTTCTGCTCGACAATCAAGGCTTCGGGAACGAAACCGCGCTCCACAATTTCGACTTCACCATGCGCGCGGAAAGCTCTTTCATCTACAAGGGTGGAGAAGCCTTTGCCATGGCGAGCGACGACGATTCCTGGCTGTTCATCAATCGCCAACTTGCGATCAACCTGGGTGGGCTTCACGGCAGCGAGCACGGGACCGTGGCCCTCGACGCGGTCGCTGGCCAGCTCGGGTTGGTCGTCGGGAGCGAGTATCCGCTCGACGTATTTTACGCAGAGCGCCACGTCACGAACGCGCTGTTCTCGCTCACGTGCACGATCGCGCCGCGCCACCAGTGCGACTGAACGCTCGTCGGCAAAGCGATGCGGCTTAGGGCGGGCCCGCCGCGCTGTTGGCGCAAGTGCACGACTTGCACCGACATCGACATAGTTCGAGCGCAGCCCATCGGTGCCAATGGACGGACGTTTGAAAGCGTCCTTCCAAACATTGACGCACGCTGTTCGCCCAGCAGTTTGTAACTGAATTTTATGCTGTAAGAGGTAAGGGCTGCAGCACGCACACGATTCAAGTCGTCCCTTAGCCGCTAGCGACGCTGAAAGCTCCAACTTTCTGGACAGAAAGCGCGCGCGCCGGTTACTGCCAAAGAGAGATAGATTGTGGCGGGCGGTACCCCCGGAGCTCCCGATTGCTCTCTTCTCGAAAAGCGCACCCGAACAGTGCGCACCAATGCACGAGAATATTCTCCCGGCCGGCTCGAGGTTCATTATGCAAACGGTCCCGCGTCAGTTAAGCCTTCTTACTATTGGCCTAGTCGTCGCCGGTTGCAGTGCCGCGACTACAGGTCAGGGCGCCGCGGGCAACGGCTCGACCGACACAGCGGGTTCAACGAGTACTGCCGCCGGAGGACCGACGTCTTCGGCGGGGCAGAGTAGCGGAGGCCAGGAGACAGCCGGTACGACGGCCGCGGGCGGAAGCGTCGCCAACACCGGCGGAACTAACAGCGGTGGCCTACCCGGGACGGACGGAGGCGCAGCTGGAATGCACGCCGGCGGAGGTGCAGGTGGTGCGGGCGGAGCCGGCGCCGGTGGAGCGCACGCGGGCGGAGGTGCAGGTGGAATGCATGCGGGCGGAGCCGGTGCGGCTGGTGCAGGCGCAGGCGCTGCTGGTGCGGCTGGTGCAGGTGCAGCTGGAGGCCCGGGCGACGTTAATTGTTCAGCGACCTTGCCGACCGGCGGAACTACCTACATGGGCACGAACGTGAATGGCAAATCTGACGGCCTCAATTACGGTATCTGGACGAATGGAAGCGGGGGAAGCATCACTGTCTTTCCGAACGCTCATGCCTTTAGTGCATCGTGGAACAACAGCGCAGATTTCCTCGCTCACGTCGGCCTCGATTTCAACACGTCCAAGAGTTACACGGCATACGGCACGATTACGGCGC
>DATCFJ010000851.1:0-11150 GCA_036509605.1 Polyangiaceae bacterium
TCGTCGCGCAGACGAATGCGCGGGCGGAGTGCGAACTCGAGCGGCATCGGACGCGGCTGATGCTGCTACGGCCACCCGGCGCCGCCTAGCTATTTCTGCGCCGCGGCTGCTCTTGCCATCTACACTGTGCTCTGATTACGCGGGGAACCATGATTGTCGTCATCAGCGATTTGCACTTGCAGCACACTCTGCTCGATTCGATTCGGCGCGCCGAAGGCGGCAAGGTGCTCGAGACCAAGGTCGTGCGCAATGTCGAAGCAGGCGCACTCTCGCTGCTGTTCGGCGAGATCGCCGCGAACGCCGAGGGCGCGGGGGCCAAGGAAGTGCACTTGGTGTTCGCGGGCGACATCTTCGAGCTGCACCGAACGCCGCTGTGGTTGCTGGCTGGCGAGAGCTTGCGTCCCACCCTGCACCCTGCCGCGGAATCCCCGGAGCTCGAAGCCAAGGTGCATCAGATCCTATCGGCGATCGAAACCGACAATCGCGCGTTCTTCGACAGGCTCGCCGAGCTCGTGCACGGCGGCGTGACGACTTTGCGTGGTGAAGAGCAATCGCCGTATGGCGTACGCGTCATCCCTCATTACCTGCCGGGCAATCATGATCGCCTCACGCAGATTTGGCCGTCGACGCGCAAGCGCGTGCGGCAGCTGCTGGGCGTGTCTGTGCCCGATCTCGAGGCGCCGTTTCAGCACCAGCTCGAGTGGAGCCATGCGGCGGGCTACGGGGTGCGGATCAGGCACGGTCACGAGTACGACTCGGCGAATTTCTCCGAGGTCTTCGATCCGCAGCATCCGTCGGACAGCTCCGCGTACCAGAAGCCCGCCTTTGGCGACTTCGCGACGATCGAAATTGCCACTCGCTTAGCGGTGGCCTTTCGCGTCTTCTATGCAAAGGAGCTTCGCGCGTCGGGTCTGCTGGGCGAGCAGTACCGTCGCATCTACGCGGCGCTCACCGAGTTCGATGACGTACGGCCGCAGAGCATGCTCGTGCGCTACCTCACTGACTACCTTGGCGCGACTCGCAAAGAGACGTTCGAGCTCTTGCGTCCGGTGCTGCGCGACGTGGTCGCGAATGCACAGCAGGATCCATTCTTCACCGAGAAAGCCGGCGCTCTGGCGCGCGGTCTGCTCGGGCCAGCAGCGGAGTTCATCAAGCTATTTATCGCGAACGGTTCCGCGGAGCACGTGGCCGCGCTGATTGCGCTGATCGATACCGTGACTGGCGAAAGCAAGAAGAACAGCCCCGCAAGCAAGGCGCAAGCCGAGAAGGGGCTCGATAACGGAGAGATCTTCGTTGTCATTGCTGGTCACACGCACCAACCCGATCACGTTGCGTTGCCGGGCCAGGGCACGCGTGGCACGCCGGGTGGTGAGGCTTATTTTCTCGACACGGGCACTTGGCGCACGCGCTTGGACGCCGGGGAGGGTGGCGCGTTTGGGCGCTTGCGCGGCTACACGATGGTCTTTTGCTATAGCGAGGACGAGCTGCGGGGCGCGTCTCGCCGACGCTTCGAGACTTGGACCGGGCATCTGCTGGCCGAGGACTTCGGGCCCATGTTCTCGGTGGACGTCACTTCGCCCGAGAACGCACGTCCAGTGAAACAAGTCGTGCGCTTCGTCGCTTGCCAAATCGAGAGTGTCGACGAAGGTGGCACGGGCAATGGCGCCGAGCTGGTGTTGTTCTTCGGCGTCGATGGCGAGGCGCAAAAGCTTGCCCGAAACGGCGTGCGAAACGGACAAGCGCTCGAGCTGAATCGCGCGCTGAGTGTCGACCCCGCGCTGGACGGCGAGCTCTGGTGCTACGGCGTGGAGAAAGATCCGGGCCTCTTCTTCGACTCGGACGACCCGATGCCGTGGGCAGTGACGTTCTTGCCGCGCACGACGCCCGCTCGGAACGCGCCGTTCCGCGCCGGGCAACAGACGCTGCGTGCCGCGGACAACCGCGGCAATGCGTTCACGATTTCGTTCGAAGTGCTGGCGTAGCGCCAAGCTCAGGGTCGTTCATGTTGCGAGGGTCGTGCGGACGCGGCAGCCCCTCAACCGCGACCAGGGCTAGCGGCTGCAGCAGCGAAAGGCGGCTGACTCCGACGCGTAAGCACGCCGCAGGCTCGCACAACTGCCACAGTCGACTGCTCAGCTTGGGGCACTACACTGCGAGTCGAAAGCGGAGGTGAGCAATGAAAGCGATCGTTCTTCCCGAATACGGTGGTCCGGAAAAGCTCGTGTTGCGCGAGCACGCGGAGCCAGAGCCCGGCGCGGGTCAGCTGAAGATCCGCGTTTCGAGCGCGAGCATCAATCCCATAGACTGGAAACTGCGGAGTGGCGCCTACAAATCGCTGATGCCGCTCGAGCTGCCAGCCATTCTCGGGCGCGACGCCGCTGGTGAAGTGCTCAAAGTCGGCTCTGGCGTGACCGCGTTTCAGGTCGGCGATCAAGTCATGGGCTTGGTCAACGGCGGCTATGCGGAGTTCGTTGTTGCTCCCGTCGAGTCGTGGGCCAAGCTCCCGCTCGGCCTCGAGCCCACTGACGCTGGCGCGCTCCCGCTCGTGCTCCTGACCGGCGATCAGCTCGCCACGGCCGCTCTGGGCGACGCTGACGTCACAGGAAAAACACTGCTCGTTACTGGTGCAACGGGCGCGGTCGGTCGCGTCGCCGCCTGGGTCGCCAAACAGCGTGGCGCCAAGGTGATCGCTTTCGTGCGTGGCAAACATCGCGAAGAAGCCAAAGCGCTCGGCCTGGACGGCGTGCTGGCCCTGGACGATCAGGCGGCGCTGTCACAGCTCGAGCAAGTCGACTGTATCGCCGACACGGTCGGTGGCGATACCATCACTCAGCTGCTTCCGAAGCTCAAAGCGGGTGGCGTGGTCGGCAGCGTCGTGGGCGAGCCCGCGGGCGCCAAGGCGCACGGCATCACTGTGCGTGCCTTCATGGCACGCCCGGACGCCAAGCGCCTGGCCGAGCTCGGTACGGCGGTCGCCAATGGCCTCTTGCTGATCCCGATCGCCAAACGTTTTCCGCTTGCCGAAGCCGCAGCCGCGCAAGCTCTGGCCGAACGCGGCGGCGCCAACGGCAAAGTGCTGCTCGTCGTGTGAACGCTTGGGGGGGCGCTCGCAAACCAGCCGCGCACCTCGCAGGCCGCATTGTTCCGAGCACGAGGCGGAGAGCCCGAGCAGCGAGCGAGCGTGCTAAATTCGCGGTCATGCTGGTTGGGCGCAGCCGCGAGCTCGGTGCTGGACCGCTCCGGCGGCTCAGCGCGCGGCGACGGCACGCGCGCTGAGCCAGCGCGCGAGCGTTTCGAGCTGTTCGAGGCCGTGGCCTCGTTCCTGCGCGTTTGATCGTGCGTCACGACATTGTGCGCCTCGTTGGACCCTCAGGCGAGATCGTGCGTGAAGCCAAAGAGGAGGGGCAAGCCGGCCTAGCTCAAATTATGCGATACACGCATGCGAAATCAAAGGCAGTTTCGCTGCTCTGACGCTACCGTGCGCTGGTGAACCACGTTCAGCGAAGGCTCTTGCTCTCCTGCCTGACCGTGGCCCTTGTGGCGTGCGGCGCAACGAAGCCTCTCGCTCAGCCGCGCTCCGTCGCGCCTCGAGCAGCGCCGCCCTGCGCGAGTACGCCCTTGTCGAGCACTGTGAGCGCGACTGCTCCCCCGACGTCGAGTGAGCCTCCCGTTCAACCGCCCTCTGCGACGGCCGCTCTGTACGGCGCTACCGCTCGTCGCATCCGCGAAGCGAGCCTGGCGAGCGACGGCGCGTTTCAGAAGCTGAGCGCGCTGACGGATCAGATCGGCCCGCGTTTGAGCGGCTCGCCTGCGTTGGAGCACGCCGTGCTCTGGGCCAAAGAGACCTTCGGCGCGGATCATCAAGAGCAGGTGACTCTGGAACCCGTGCGCGTCCCGCACTGGGTGCGCGGCGCGCAATCAGCGGCGCTGCTCACTCCGTTTGCGCGTCCGCTGAACGTGCTCGCTCTAGGCGGAAGCGTGGCTACCCCGCTTGCGGGGCTCACGGCTGAGCTCCTCGCAGTGAGCTCCTTCGCTGAGCTGGAAGCACGCAAAGCCGAAGTGAGCGGCAAGATCGTGCTCTTCGATCATCCGATGTCGAGCGAGGGAAATCCAGGCCACAATTACGGCGAAGCACTGCCTTACCGCACCACCGGAGCCTCGCGTGCGGCGCGTTTCGGTGCGTTGGCCGTGCTCGTTCGCTCGGTCACTGCGCACAGTCTGGGCGCGCCGCACACGGGCAGCATGCATTACGTCGACGCCCAAGGGCCTAAAATTCCGGCCGCGGCGATCACCGTCGAGGAGGCCGAGCTCCTGCACCGGCTGGCGGCCCGCGGTGACAAGTTGAAAGTGCACCTCGCGCTTTCTCCGCAAACTTTGCCCGACGCAGACTCGAACAACGTGATCGCGGAAATTCGCGGTCGCGAGCTACCGGAGCAAGTCGTGTTGATCGGTGCGCACTTGGATTCTTGGGACGTCGGCCAGGGCGCGCAGGACGACGGCGCGGGCGTCGCGACCGTGATGCAAGCGCTGGCCACGCTGCGCTCGCTCGGCCTGGTGCCGCGCCGCACCCTGCGCGCCGTGCTCTTCACCAACGAAGAAAACGGCGTGCGCGGCGCCGCGCAGTACGCCAAAGATCACAGCACCGAACGGCACGTGGCGGCGTTCGAGATGGACACGGGTGCGGGCGCGCCGAGCGGCTTCTCCACGGACGGCGAAAAGCCGTATCTCGGTGAGGCCCGCGAAATCGCGGCGTTGCTTGCTCCGCTCGACGCCAGCACGGTGGTCGCCGGCTTCCCGGGAGAAGACGTTGGCGCGTTGAAGCCCGCAGGCGTGCCGCTGTTCGGTGTCATGGTCGATATCCAGCACTACTTCGACGTGCACCACTCCGCCGCCGACACCCTCGACAAGGTTGACCCCGAGAACCTCAAGAAGTCCGTCGCCGCCCTGGCCACGATGGCGTTCGTGATCGCCGACCGCGAGCAGACTTGGGACCGCGCTCGCTAGTCTCGAGCACCGCTCTGGCGGCGCGCGAGGACTTTGCTAAACCTCGAGCGATGAATGGCACGGGGAATCGCTTGACGACGCGGCTCTCGGGTTGGGGAGCAAACAGGCACGCCGAGTGTACACTCATCGAGCCAGAGACCGAGCAGCAGGTGGCTGCGGGGCTCGACCGCTCAGGTGCGATAGCGCGCGGCCTTGGGCGAAGCTACGGGGATGCGGCGACGAACTTAGGCGGGCAAGTCGTGCGCATGACGCGGCTCGATCGTTGCCTCGGGTTCGACGAAGCTAGTGGCAGATTGAGCTGCGAAGCCGGCGTTAGCTTGGCGCTCATCATTCAATTGTTTGCGCCACGCGGTTGGTTTCCGATGATCACGCCTGGCACGAAGTTCGTGACCGTCGGCGGCTGCATCGCCAACGACGTGCACGGTAAGGGGCATCACGCGCAGGGGTCGTTCAGTAGTTGCGTGGAGAGCATGGCAGTGCTGCTCGCCAGTGGCGAGGTGCTGACCGCCAGCCGTCACGAAAACGCAGCTTTGTTTTGGGGCACTTTCGGCGGCATGGGCTTGCTCGGCGTCGTGCTCAGCGCAACGATTCGTCTGCGCAAAATCGAGACCACGTACTTTAGTCAAAAGGCGATTGTGGCGGCTGATCTGGCGGCCATGTTGCGCATATTCGACGAGCAAGATCAGGCGTTTCCCTACTCAGTAGCGACGCTTGACGTGCTGGCGAAGGGCCCGCGTCTGGGCCGCGGCGTCGTGGTCGTCGGCGATCACGCGACGCGGCGCGAGCTGCCCGAAAAATTGGCGGTAAATCCCTTGCGGGTCTCGGGTCCACCAAGGCTCGCTGTGCCGTTCAACTTGCCGGATCTCACGCTCAACCCGATCGGCATTCGCGCGCTCAACTCGCTGATCTTGTGGGTTCAAGCGCGCACCTCCGGCTACGGTCACTACGACGGGTTCGTCTATCCTCTCGACGTGCTGGCTGATTGGAATCGCGGTTACGGTCGGCGTGGCTTCACTCAATATCAATTTGTGATTCCGATCGCCGATGGCCGTCTGCGCATGCGAGAAATCCTGGTCGCGATCTTCTCGGCTGGCGAGTTGCCGTTTCTCAATGTCTTGAAGCGTATGGGCCAGGAAAGTGAAGGGCTGCTCTCGTTTCCTCGTGAAGGCTACACGCTGGCGATCGACTTTCCGATTCGCGCGCACACGGCGACGCTCCTGAAACGACTCGACGCGATGGTCTTGGCCGCTGGCGGTCGGGTGTACCTCGGCAAGGACTCGTACTTGGACCGCGCCACATTTCGCGCCATGTACCCGAACCTCGATCGCTGGCTCGAGCTCAAATCGAAGTACGACCCGCACTCGGTGTTCACTTCCGATCTGGCGCGACGCGTCGGTCTGGTTACCTGATCGCTTCCGTTTTTTCGAACGCTGATTCGCCGCGTGAATCAGCCGCAAATACCCTTGATCGTGCCGCTGTTCCTCAGCGCGGGGAGGGTTGCCGACACTGGCAGCTTCACGCTGAACACGTGATATTTGGAGTCAACGTCCAAGCGCGACTGCACAGGGTCCGGGACATGACAGTGACATGCTGCTCGCCGTTGCGGTGCCCATGCATTCCTGCGTTCCTGAAGCTGACGGCCCCGTCACGTCGAGCGCGCCGTCGCTCTTGACGCTGCCGCTGTAACCGTCGAAAGGCGCGGCGAGACTGAGCGAGCAAGCGCTTTGCGTCACTGTCACCGTTTGTCCGACGAACGAGCTGACACAGTGAGTCTTGATCGTCCAAGTGCCAGCGAGCGCTGGGCACGCTCCGCTGGAGCTTCCGCCACCACCAGTAGCGTCCGACGAATTGGAACCGCAGGCGCACAGCACAAGACTGATTGCGAGAAAAATTCTCATCGTTACAAGGCTACACGGCCGACCCCAACGCTGTCCATGCGGGCACCGGGTAGGCTCTTAGGGCCGAAGAAAGCCGGCATTTGTCGGCTCCGCGGACTCGTGGTTCCATGCGCCGTGTTGCGATTTCCTCGGGTGCTTTGGCTGGTCGGGATACTGGCGGTGCTGCTCTCACTGCCGTCCGTCTTCGCCGACTTGTACGCGGACGACCAAGGCATGGTTCTCAGCATGGAGGGTGTCGCGCCCCCGCCCATTCCGGGTCCGTTTCATCTGTACACGTTCATGTCTGGCGCCCCCGGCGAGCGCGACAAGATGGTCGCGCGGAGCGAGCTCCCGTGGTGGGCGGTGAGCGGGATCCGCATCTCGTTCTTCCGTCCGCTGTCCAGCGCGCTGCTCACGCTAGACCACGCCATCGCTGGTCGTCGCCCTCTCTTCTACCATTTGCACTCCGTCGTTTGGTACGTCGCGGCTGCGCTCTCCGCCGCGACGCTGTTCCGCCGCCTACTGCCCGAACGGCAAGCCGCGCTGGCTGCGCTGCTGTTCGTTGTGGCACCCGCGCACTGGATGCTCGCGGCCTGGCCCTCCGCGCGCCACGTCGCAATCTCGGGGACGTTCACGATTTGGGCGCTGATTCTGCATCTGGAAGCCCGACAACGCGCCCAAGCTCGCTGGTTCACGCTGGGCGCCGTCGCCTGCGCGGTCGTCGCCCTCGCCGGCGGTGAGACGGCGCTCGGTGTGTTCGGCTTCGTTGCGGCGTACGAGCTCTTTGGTCGCCGCGAAGCGCTTGCGCAACGCGTGCGCGCGTTATTGCCCTGGGGCGCGTTATTTCTCACCTATGCCGCGCTGTACAAGGCGCTCCACTACGGAGTGCGCAACTGCGGCGCTTACGTCGACCCGATCGCACAGCCGCTGACGTATCTGTCGCTCTTGCCGACGCGCATCGCGGTCTATCTCAACTCAGCGCTCTTGTGCGTCCCCTCCGAGATTTCGATTCTCTCTGCGCGCGCGACTCCGATTCTCGCCGCGATGGGTGTCGCCGCAGGCCTACTATTCATGGCCCTGTTCAGGCGCGCGCTGCGAGAGCTCGATACCGAACAATCGCGAACTCACGCTTGGTTGTTGCTGGGCGCCCTGCTCGCTGTGCTGCCCGGTGTGGCGAGCATCCCCGGCGACCGCGTACTCTTCCTGCCGAACCTCGCGCTGGCACCCGCTCTCGCAGTCGTGCTGTTGTACGCAGGCAGCAAGACGGAGGGCGCGCTGCTCGTGCTCGTGTCGCGCATCGGTGTCGGCTTTTTCGCGCTCGTGCACGTCGTTTTAGCGCCGCTGCTGTTTCTCTTCGGCGCGCAAAACCTAGCGTCGACGTCGCATGCCGCCATCGCCGCGGGCAGCCAGGCCGAAATCCCCGCGCGCGCGAACCTGAGCGTCGTCGGCATCGGCTTGTCCGACCCGCTGGTGGGCATGTACCTCTCTTCGCTACTGTACATTGCGCCTCGCCCCGAACCGCGCCCACGCGCCGTGCAGCTGCTCAGTATGTCGGCGCACGACCACACGGTCACGCGCAGCGATGACCGCACGCTCGACGTCGCCATCCAGGGAGGCACCCTGCTCGAAGGCGCCCTCGAGTACCTCTTCCGTCCCCCCAGCAAACCGCTCCATATCGGCGACACGCTGCCCATCGGCGCCTGGCTCATCCGCATCCTCGACGAAACCGGCGGTCGCCCCTCCCGCTTCTCCGTCACATTCGACCGCTCCGTCGACGACCCGACCCTCGCGTTCGTGATCTGGAAAAACAAGGCTCTCCGTGCGCTCGTGCCTCCGAAGGTCGGCCAACAAGTGCTGATCACGCACGAGGACGGCCCGATGGGCATGTAGTCACTGTGCGAGGTTTTTGGGCGCCCACAATCCAGCCACGCACCTCGCAGAGTTGCCCTGTGCCACTCGAAATCCATGAGTGAGCTGGCTCTTAAACTTAGTTCGGCGCCCCCATTGGCACTCCAACATTTGCCCTGCCAACGCTTGAGCGCAATTCCGTCCCTGGCAACCTTCTTGCTAGAGGGGCGTCATGTCCTCCTTCTCTCTCTCTTTCGCGGCGCTGACTGATGTCGGCTTGGCGCGCGAGAACAATGAAGATGCCTTCCAGGTTACCGATCTTTCTAGCGGGGCGATCTTCGACGGAGAGCACTCTTCGGGGTCTTTCAGGGTCGGGGATCGCGGCGCCTTGTTGGCGCTTTCCGACGGCATGGGCGGCCACGCGGGCGGCGAGATCGCGAGCAATGTCGTGATTACGTCGCTCCGTGAGGCGATTCAGGCGGATGCGCAGGGGCAGGGTGAGCAGAGGCTCGAAGCCGCGATTCGCGGCGCCAATGCGCAGGTCGCGGTGACGGCGCAGAAGCGCAACAGGTTCGGCATGGGCGCGACTCTGACGGCCGTGTTGGTAGATGCTTCGGGCGCCTACGTCGCGGAGGTCGGGGATTCTCGGGCGTATCTGCTGCGCGCGGGGCAGTTGAAGCAGCTAACGCGCGATCAGAGCCTCGTGCAGCTGCTCGTCGACACCGGCATGTGCACGCCGGAGCAGGCCGAAACCTCGCCCCAAAAAAACATTCTGCTGCAGGCCATGGGTCTTAGGGAAGACGTGCATGCCGCCATCGGCCACGTCGCCCTGAGGCAGAGTGACAAAATGCTCCTATGCTCGGACGGCGTGTCGAACGCCGTCGGCGCCGACGAGCTGCGGGACATCCTGCAAGCCAACGACCCGCCGAACGCCTGCCTGCGTCTGGTCAACCTCGCCAACGAACGCGGTGGCGCGGACAACCTCACCGCTGTCGTCGCGCTTTTCGAAGACGCCACTCTCGCGCCCCCCTCGCCCTACGAAACCGTTACCGCGACCTTCACCGTCATCAAAGACTTCGCCCCTCACGTTTAAGGCTGAAAACAAGGGAAGTTTTGGCAAACTCCGCAGGATCGGGCGCGCATAAGCAAACCTCCCAGATTGCAGCGGTGCCCGACTTTAGCGGTGCTGCGGGCATGCGAGCTCGTCCGGGTGGGGTCTTCGCGCAGAGCGAGCAGGCTGCTTTTCGTGTGCTCGAAGCGCACTCAACGCATGACGCAGATTACGTCTGACCGAGGCGTCGCTCCCTTCGCTGTGCATTTCGAATAGTTCTTGAACGATAGCTTTCTCGACGCGACACTAGAGAAATGAAGCTGCGAAAGCCCGTGACTGAGTATATGGTGCACATCTGGTCGCGGCTGGGCGCGTAGTGACGTCGTCGCGCAGTCGCGTCATGGAGAATTCTTATGCAGGCTAGAACTGTTGCGCCGGTGGTATTGGGCCTTTTGATCGCTGCTGCATGTAGCTCGAGCGCTGGCACCTCCAGCGTGAGTGGCGCGGGCGCGGGCGCGGGTGCCGGCAACGCCAATCCCGGTCTCAACGGCAGCGCTGGCTCGAACAACGGCAGCGCCGGCTCCACTCTAGTCGTCGGTATGCCGGGTAGCGGGAACACCACCGGCAACTCCAGCGCAGGCGGCGGCGCTCTAGATTCCGACGCGGCCTGCGCGGCAACCGCAGCTGACGGTCAACCCGTGCAAGTCGACCTGTTCTTCATGGTCGACATCACCGGCTCGATGAACTGCAAAGTGCCTCCGGATGACACCACCTGCGTCCAAGATCCGGGCCCTGGCTTCTATCCGGTCAGCCGCTACACCGTCGTGAGCGGCGCGTTGAAGACGTTTATCGCTGACCCTGCCAATGCTGATTTGGGCATGGGCATCGCGTTCTTCCCGGCCGGCATGGCCGGTGGCGGCATGGCCGGTGGCGGCATGGCCGGTGGTGGTCGCGGCGGTGGCGGTAGGAACAATCAGTCCTGCACCGCTGCGACGTACGCCGTGCCGAACGTCGAAATCGGCCCGCTCGCGACGACGAATATGATGCTCACCACGGCGATCGACGCGCAAAAGCCCAGCGGTTCAACGCCGACCGTGCCCTCCCTGCAAGGCGCGCTGGATCACGCCACCGCCTGGGCCACGGCGCACCCGACGCACCGCGTGGCCGTCGTCTACGCCACGGACGGCGAGCCCGCCGGTTGTGACGCGAACAATACCATCGCCAACGCGGCGACGATCGCCGGCGCTGCGTTTGCCGCCACGCCGAGCATCCCCACGTACGTCCTCGGCGTCGGTCCCGACTTGACGAACCTGAATCAAATCGCGTCTGCGGGCTCCAACAACGTCACCCCCGCGTTCTTGGTCGACGCG
>DATCFJ010000852.1:0-3557 GCA_036509605.1 Polyangiaceae bacterium
CCTCGGAGCACGCGGGTGCTCATTCAGCCCGACTGACTCGTGTCTTGCGCATTCTGGTCTCGCGCTCCGTCGATCGCTGCGTGCAACGATAGCGCGCCGCCGAGCACGCCACGCAAGCCGGACAGCAGCGCGGCGAAGGACAGCGAATCGACCGGGACAAGGCTCGTGTGCTCGGAAGGAATGGCGGGGGCCAATTCGGCGAGCCAGGTTACGTCGGCGGGGAATAGGCCGATGTCCAGCAGCTCTCGCTCTCCGAGCGAAAACGTAGCGCTCTTCTGCACGCGCGCGCGCATGCCGACTCCAGCGGCGGTTGCGTCGTGAAGCGCGTACACCCTCAACTCCGGTCGCTCGCTGAGTAGCCGCCGGGCTTCGTTAGCGAGCGCCTCCGGGTACCCGCTTTCGGCCACGATCAGCGCGGACAACTCGCGCTGCGCGTCATTCTTCAGGAGCAAGTCGGCCAGCGCGTCGCGTTGCACGAAGACCAATGCTTCTACGCGCTCAGGTAGAAGCTCGAGCCCAGCGCGCGTGAGCGCGGGCTGTTCGAGGAACTTCTCCAGCTGCCGCTCTGCTCGCCACTTCGCCAGCCAACGGGTCACTGGCTCGCGCGCTGCGGGATCGCGCCGCGTCACGACACCGGTTCCGACGCAGGCCACGCCGCCCAGCGTGATGGCAATGCCGACCACGAGTGTGCTGCCCCAATCCACCTTGAGCGCGTACACCCACGTGCCGAGTCCGACGACGATCATCACTAGGCCGAGCACGCCGCGCCGGGCGATGTAGCGCGAGATTTGCACCTTGTTGCGCGCGTACGCCAAATATAGCTGATTTTCGGTGAAGAAGCGCTGGCCGTCGGCGCTGGCTTCGCGCACTAACTCGAGCCACTCCGGATCGGTGATGCCGTCCTCTACGTTGAACACGGTCTCGGTCATGAATGCCTCGACGTGCCGGCACTGCGCTGCGCGCGCGCGGCGCTGTGCTTGGCGCGGCGCCTGCCCACTTCGGCTTCGGTTGCCAAATCTGCCATGTATTCGTCGTGGTCCAGCTGCATGGTGTGACGCCGTGAAGGAACGTAGCGCGCGAACATCGCGGCTCGCGCGCGCTCCGTTCGGCGCGCGCGCTCAGCCTGGTTGGGCAATTCATAGGTGCCACTGAGCGCCTCTGCGACAAGCTTCGCTTGAGCCTCCGCGAGCGGCATCACCGCGCCGACGGGTTGCGCCAACCCAATGAAGAATAGGTCCTGTCTGTCCAACGGAAAAATTCGCAGATAAAGGGGCAAGTCGTTGCCTTGCAGCGCAACCACGCCGGGCTCGAAGAACGGAAAGCTGACGTTGTATCCGGTCGCGTAGATGATGGCGTCGACCTGCTCGCTGCTGCCGTCGTTGAAGTGCGCGGTCGCGCCGTCTCGCCGTGTCAGTGCGGGCTTTGCGGTCACGTCGCCTGAGCCGAGGCGCGCCAGAATTTCGTCCGACATCGTCGGGTGCGCTTGGTCGATGTGGTGCTCGGGTTTCGGCAAGCCGAAGTCCTCAGGGCGACCGACCGCTAGGCGGTACCAAAGCTCGGCCAGCGAGCGCCGCACGCCGGCGGGAATGAACGCGGGCAGGAGCGAATTCTGATCGATGGGTTTGCCGAAGGCGTACTTTGGTAGCACCCAGGCGCCGCGGCGCGCGGCCAAAAAAACGCGCTCGGCGACGCCCGGGTGTGCGAGCTCGCAAGCGATGTCCATCGCGGAATTGCCCATGCCCACGACCAGCACGCGCTTGCCACGCAGCGCGTGCGGTTCGTCCGGATCGACGTACGAGTGCGAGTGCATTTCCAATCCGCACAGCTCGCCGGGGATCTCAGGATCCGGCCACGCGGGGTCCCAATGGTGACCGTTGGCGACGATCAGCGCGTCGAAATCTTGCGACGCGCCGTTGCTCAGTGCCAACCGAAAACCGCCTTCGGCACGCGGAACCGCGCGCTCCACGCTGGTTTCGAAGCAAATGTGTTGGTGCAGGCCAAAGGCTTGGGCGTAGCTCTCGAAATAGCGCGCAATCAAGTCGTGTCGCGGATAATCCGGGTAGTCTTTGGGCATCGGGAAATCCCGAAACTGCATCCGTTCGCGAGAGGTGTTGATGTGCAGCGAGCGATACGCGCTGCTGACGCCATTCTTGTTCTTGAACACCCAGTTCCCGCCGACGCGGTCGCTCTTCTCGAAGCAGACGAACGAGAGGCCGGTATCCGCGAGCGCCTTGGCCGCCGCAATGCCGCAGGCTCCCGCGCCGATCACCGCCACCCGCGGCGGGCCGCTCATGCGGATTCCGCCATGTAGGGAAGGTTCTGACAGGACCCGCGACCGGTGCCTAGAAATGGGCGTTTCATCGGAGAAAACCGAGCTATCCCGCGTCGCGGGACGGCGTGCAAGCAGCGGCTTCGAAACCCGCACAAAATGTAGGCAGGGCCGGCAGACGCTGGGGTCCCGCTCGCCTGACAACACTGCTACCATCGGTCCCGAGGATTTAGCTCGAATGTCGCGTATCTTGGTGGTCGAAGACTCGGTCAGCATGCGTTCCTTCGTGAGGGACGCGCTGGAGTCGGACTCTCGCGGCTCCGCAGGGCTCGAGGTCGTGGAAGCCTCCAGTGGTTTCGAGGCCCTTCGGCTATTGCCGCGCGGGCCGTACGACCTGGTGATCACGGACATCAACATGCCCGACATCAACGGTCTCGAGCTGATCAGCTTCATTCGCAAGAGCGAGCTGCACAAGAAGACTCCGGTGCTGATCATCTCCACGCAGTCCTCCGAGCGCGACCGTGCGCGTGGCCTATCACTTGGAGCGAACGGCTACCTGCGGAAGCCCTTCACGCCCGAGACGTTGCAAGGTGAAGTGTGGCGGGTCTTGGCCAGTGAGGTAGCTGAAGCCAAGCCGCATGGCTGAGCTATCAGACAAGGCGCGCGAGGAGTTCTTCTCCGAGGCGCAGGAGATCATCGAGACTTTGTCTCGAAATCTGCTGAGCCTCGATCAGAGCATCAAGGCCGGCACCAGTGATCCGTCGCTGATCAACGAGGCTTTTCGCGCAGTTCATACGCTGAAGGGTTTGGCCGGTCTGTTCGGCGCGGCGCGGCTCGGCGCGCTCTCACACCGCTTGGAGGACGTGCTCGACGACTTGCGGCTCGGCCGGGTCGAGCTCGGACAAGAGGTGCTGGACGTCTTGTTCGGTGCTGTGGACGCTTACACGCGCATTCTCCAGGCAGAAAAGGCCGATTCGGACGAAGAGCTCGACGTCGAGCAGCTGTTCGTCGAGCTCGAGCGCATTGGCGCGAGCGCCACCGAGCACGAGAGCCCGGTCGCCGGCTATGAGCTCGACCCGGGCCTGCTCGCGGTGCTGACGGAGTACGAAGAGCACCGCCTGCGCGCCAACATCGATCTGCAGATGCAGCTGTATCGGTTGCGCGTGCAGTTCGATCTGTCGACTATCGACAAGGTGCTGGAGCAGATGAAAGAGCGTGCCAAGCGGCACGGCGAAATCATCACTTACCTGCCGACGGGAGAAGCGACCAGCGCGGACACCATCGAGCT
>DATCFJ010000853.1:0-2216 GCA_036509605.1 Polyangiaceae bacterium
CGAAGACCCAAGGCTGATTCATGTCGATCGTGCGTTTGCCGAAAGACGTCACATAGCGCTTCCGGGTTTGCCAATCTGCGGTCGAGAACGTGGTCGCGCCTTGCCAAGACATCTGTCGAAGCAGCTTGCCCATGGGCGTCACATAGTCGGGCGCGCTGCCAGCGTTGCCGGCGGTGATGTTCGAGACCACCACGTTCCACGGCCAGCGATCGGTCGTCGCAACGGCTGCGCCGTCTGGCGCTGAAGAGTGGCACCCGACACAGGCGACCTGGCCCGTCGGCGTGGTCGGCCAATCCGAAGGCTGCTTGCTCGTGCCGTCCGCGCCGATGATCGGATCTTTCACGTCCGTCGGCTGGAGCACGGAGACGACGCCTTCGTCGCCGGGACTGAAGCCATACAGGCCATTTTGACCTTTCACCGCGGCCGCAGCCCAAAACACCATGCTGCCGCCGGCCTTGACCGGTGCGATTCGGAACCTGCTCTTGCTCTCGGTGGGCGCGCCGCTACCGGCGCTAGCGCGCACGGTAACCGTGATGTCCTCGTCGAAGACGTTGTAGGTCAGGCCCGCAGGCGCCATGCCGTTGTGGTTGTCCCAGGCGTCTACGGGGAGAACCCAGGTGTCTTTATTGGTGTAGGCGACCAGATCGTTCGCTTCGCGGTCAGCGTGGACCGTGATCTGAAATACCGTGCCGGCGGCCGCCTTGAAGTGCACGCGTTCGCGCGTCCAGTTGAACGGAACCATCGAACCGTCGAGCGGCTCCAGGATGCAAGGGCCGGCGCCGCTCGGCGCCGCACTAAACTGCGTCGCGACGCTGGCGTCGACGCCGTCGAAGATCGGCGCTGCCGGAAAATCCGCGCAGGCCGTGGTGCATAGCGGCTTGCGGGCGTCGGGGGCGTCACCCTGACCCTGACCCTGGCCAGGGCTGATCGCTAGCCCGCCGCCCGAGGCGCCGCCGGGGTCGATACTGCTGCCGCTGCCGGCTTGTCCGTTGTTGCTGCCGTGCGCGGACGAGCCCTTGCCACCGCCTGCTGCCGAGCACGCCGGCAGGAGCGAGAAACACAGTGAACCGACGACGACTGCGCAGACAGCGGTGTTGTTCATGGTCCTTGGTCTCCGAAGTTAGCATTCGGTTTAGCGGGCGCCTGCCGAGATTGTGGAATCAGTTCCATGTTGCGGAACCGGTTCCGGTACGGCTGTGAGTTTGCGTCGCAACGGAAAACTTTCTAGGCTCCGGCCCATGCCCGAGTTCATTTTCACGATGCAGGAGGTGACGCGCGTCCACCCTCCCGACAAGAAGGTTCTCGAGAACATCACGCTCGCCTTCTACCCCGGTGCGAAGATCGGCGTGATCGGTACGAACGGCTCCGGCAAGAGCTCGCTCCTGCGCATCATGGCCGGCGTCGATAAGGAATTCATGGGCGAGGCCAAGCCTCACCCGGGCACCAAGATCGGCTACTTCGCGCAAGAGCCGGATTTGGGCAGCGCGCTGACCGTGATCGACGCCGTGAACGAAGGTGTCGCCGACATTCGCGGTCTGATCACCGAGTTCGAGCAAGTGAGCACGAGGCTCGGCGAGCCGCTCTCGGACGACGAGATGACGCGCGTGCTCGAGAAGCAAGCCGCGCTGCAAGACAAGATCGACGCGATTGACGCCTGGAACCTGGATCAACGCCTAGAAATGGCCATGGACGCACTGCGTTTGCCGCCGGCAGACGCCGAAATCGCGAAGCTCTCGGGCGGTGAGCGGCGGCGCGTCGCCCTGTGCCGCATCCTGCTCTCGCGTCCCGACATGCTCTTGCTCGACGAGCCGACGAATCACCTCGACGCCGAGTCCGTCGCCTGGCTGGAGCGTTTCCTGCACGAGTACCCGGGCACTGTCGTGGCGGTGACCCACGATCGCTACTTCTTGGACGACGTCGCTGAGTGGATCTTGGAGCTCGACCGCGGCAAGGGATACCCGTTCAAGGGCAACTACACGTCCTGGTTGGAGCAGAAGTCGGCGCGCCTCGCGCTCGAGGAAAAAGGCGAGAGCGCGCGGCAACGCAAGTTGAAGCAAGAGCTCGAATGGGTGCGCGCTTCACCGCGCGCCCGCCAGGCCAAGAGCAAGGCGCGCCTCGCCGCGTACGACGAGCTCGTGAGCAAGGCCGATAAAGGCTCGTCCGATCCGACCGAAATCAGCATTCCCCCCGGACCGCGTCTGGGCGAGAACGTGATC
>DATCFJ010000854.1:0-9203 GCA_036509605.1 Polyangiaceae bacterium
TCCGACGCTGCCCGGCAAATCATCGGCGATGACGAGCGCGGCGCGCGATGCCGTGAGCCGCACTCGGAATTGCCATTCCACCGGATCCAGACGCGGAGCCGCAACGTAGGCGCGTGCCGCTTCCTCGACAGCGCCGCGGCCCAGCCAGGGTAGCGATCGCGACACACGGCGAGCGTGGTTGTTCAGGAAGTCTTCGTCGGCCAGGCCCGCGCCGAACGTCGGATCGATCGTGCGAGCCGCCGCGGCCAAGAGCACCGCGAGCGCGTCGGGCGGTAGCTTGTCGACAGCATGCAGCTTGCGCGCGATGTTGGCCATGACGCGCGCGAGCGAGAACACCTGTTGGCTTTCGCTCAGCTTGGCGAACTGGCTGGGCACCAAGACGGAAACCGGATCGGTGAATTCGACTTCTACGCCGATGGCCTGCGCGCGATGCGCGTACAGATCATATTCCTCCACACCAAACAAGTTGGCGACGCGGTCCGCCAACGCGCGCAGCGGGTGTGCGGATTTCGCCGTCAACCGGTCGCGAGTCGCGACCCCGTAGCGATCCAGCTCGGGGGCGTGAACCTTGCCCAAACCCTCGGCAATTCGCGCCAAAAGCTGGGACGCAGGGTCGTCCCCCGGCAGCGAGTCGATGGCGCGGAACTCGCTCTCGTCGAACGCGCCAGCGTGACCGGCGCCCGTTCGTGAGGCACGCGCGCTGAGCGTGGCGCGCTCCAAGTCATTCGCTGCTTGGATTGCGACCAGCGGAGCGAGCGCCAGCGTCGCTTCTGCGGGGCGCTGCAGGCCTTTGAACGCCTCCGAAAGCTCGCGCCAGGCGGTTGGGCGCATCACGTCCAGCTCGAGCAGACGTCGCAACGCGGTCAGCGCGGGCGCAAACTGCCCAGACTTGAGCAATCGCGTTGCGAGCTCCGCTTGCAGCTCCACCTTCTCGCCGGTCTTGGTCAAGCCGCGCGACAGCGATTGCACCGCTTGTTCGGGTTGGCCCATGTCCTCGGCCAACACTCGCGACAGCTCGAGATACGTTGGCACGAGCGCAGGCGACGACGCGCGCGCGTCCTCGGTAAAGCGAGATAGCGCGCCAGCGTAGCGAGTGTAGTTGGGCGTGCCGCGGCGGCCCTCGTTGGCGACCAGCTCGCGGAACTCGGCCGCCGCTGCGCCTTCGACGCCGACCAACGCCACCGCTTGTTCGTATGCTTGAGCCGCGGCGGCGCCTTGACCGCGCGAGCGCTCGAGGCGTCCGACCTCGACCAGCGCGCCGACGCGCGCGCCGAGCTCGGGCGAGACGCGCACCAATTTCTGTGCGGTCTCAGCCGCCGAATCGAACTGTTTGTGCCGTTTTTGTAGGGACAAAAGCCGTTCGAGGGCGGCGCGGTGATTGGGATCGGCGGCCAGCGCGGAATTCAAATTCGCGAGTGCGCGGTCCGCGTCGCCGAGTTGCTCGTCGAGCACCGTGGCCAGACGCACGTGCGCCTCGATCTTCACGTCGTCCGGGGGGCTCTCGGCGATCACTTGCGTGAGTCGATCGACCGCTTCTGCCCACTGGCCGTCGCGCGTGTACAGCTCGGCGAGCTTCATCAAGGTCGGGATGTGACCGGGCACGAGGCTCTTCGCGCGATGCAAAGCGGCCAGACCCGCGGGCACGTCGCGCTTCTTGTCCGCGTACAGCTCGGCCACGCTGACCCAGATGCTGGCGATCCGCTCCGGCCGTTTCGCCGCGCCGGCCGCCTGCGTCAAAATCGCGATCAAGCGGTCGACCTCGCCGCGCGCCAAAAGCAGCTCACGCACGCGCCCTGCGGCGGCTTCGTGCTCGGGGTTGATCTGAAGCGCTCGCGCTAGGCTCTGCACTGCGCCCACCACGTCGCCGCGGTCGGTGCGGCAATTGGCGGCCTTGATCAAGAGCCGCGCCGCCACCCCGAGATCGAGCCCCATGCGCGCTTCGCTCTCGGCAGCCTCCTCGAGCAGCTCGGGAATCTGGCTCTTCTCGGCAATTCGACTCAACCCGCGCGCCGCCGCGATGCTCTCCGGGTCGCGACTGAGCGCGGAGCGGAACACGTCGAGCGCCGACGCATCCCCGAGCTCCTCCAATGCCTCGGCCAAGCGCGTGTGATAGAGCGCGATCAGTTGCGGCTCTTCGACCAGCGCGCCGAGCTTCGCGTCAATGTGCGCCAGCAGCTTCTTGTCGCCTTCACGCAGCGCGCGCTGCTCGAGCGCACGCAGTGCCGCCAAGTCTTCCGGCAAAAGCTGCAAAATTGCGAAGTAGCTCTGCTGCACCTGCTCGGGCGACGCGCCGGCGAACTCCTCTTGAATTCGCGCCAATTCGCGCAAAGCACCGACACGCGCGGCCGGGTCGTTGAACACGCGCGCTTCGGCCGAAAGCACCTGGCAGAGCAACTCCCAGGCGCCGCGTTCGGCGTATAGGGGTTCGAGCGCCAAGAGCGCATCCACGTGACCGGGATCGCGCAGCAACACGGCCTCGAAGCAGGTGATCGCGCGCACTGGCTCGCCGAGCTCGTCACGCCAAACTTCGCCTTCGCGCAGCAACGCCGCCACCGCAAGCTTCGGATCCTTGGCGGTTTCAGCCTCGCGCGCGAGCTCCTCCACCAGGCGTTTGAAGTCACGCGCCTCGGTCAACAAGCGTAGCCGGCCATCGCGGGCGGGGCGAAAGTCAGGTTCCACACTGAGCGCTTGCTCATACGCGACGAGCGCTCGCTCCGGTGACTTCAGCCGATATTCGTAGACCTCGCCGACACGGAACGCGGTGCGCGCGCGTTGCGCCGGGTCGGTGAGCGAGCTCAGCTCGAGCTCCAAGAGCTTGGCATACTCGTCGAAGCGATTGCGTTCAGTGAGCTTACGACCCAGGGCGTGCAGCGCCTGATGATTGAAGGGATCCATCTCGATCGCTTTGCGATACGAGACGATGGCGTCTTCATCGCGACCGAGACGCTCCTCGGACAGCTCGCCCATCTTGTACAGCAGCGCTGCTGATTGCGGGCTCTTGCCGGAAGCGCGCAGCTCGGCTTGGTACGTCTCCAGCAGATCTTCGAAGCGCCCGGCTTTGTAGTGAAGCCGACCGAGGCTCGAGAGCGCCGGCGCATATCCGCGGTCGAGATCGTAGACCTTGCGGTACAGCGCGAGCGCCGCGTCGTCGTCGCCCATTTCGACTTCACAGACCTCGCCGGCGCGGTGCAGTAGCGTCAGGCGTTGGCGCTTGTCAGTAACTTTTTGCGCCTCGAGCTCGAGCCCCTGCACCAAATCCTTGTAGCGACCGGCGCGCTCGGCGGCACGCTGCAAGGCGTGAATTGCCCCCAAGTGTTGAGGATCGACGTCCAGGATCCGGCGGTAAGCCGTCAGAGCTTGCGCTGGAGCTTCGAGCGCGTCTTCGTATAGCCGCCCGACTTTGAACAAGAATGTGATCTTGGTCTCGTCGTCGGCAGCGCCGTCGACCGCACGCTCGTACAGCTCGGCCAACTCGGGGAAGCGTTGCGCCTGAGTGTACAGCCGCGACAAGGCCTTGAACGAGGGCGCATAGCCGGGGACGATACCGAGCGCGCGTGCGTGGTGCTGCACCGCCTGATCGAGGAGCTTGAGCTCCGCCTCGAAGATGTGCGCGATACGCGCCAGTGCCGCGGCACGGCGCAGCGGATCACGGGCATCCTCGGCCTCGCCGCTGTGCACCGCGACCAACTCTTGCCACTGCTTTCGGTGCGCGTACAGCTTGGCCAGCGCCTGGATCGCGGGGACGTAACCGCGCTCTTCGGCAAGCGCTCGCTCGTACCACTGAACCGCCTTGGCTTCGTCGCCCAGCTTGTCTTCGTACAGCTGCGCGATGCGATGATACACACCGACTCGCTCGGTCGAAGGCCCAACCCGGCTCGCAATACGCTCCAGCACGCGCACGAGATCCGCATAACGACGCGCGAGCTCGTACACTCGCGCCAGCTCTTCGAGGATCATCGGCTCGTCAGCGACGTGCGACAGAGCGCGCTCCAGCGCGTCCGCGGCGGACTCCAGATTGCCGATGCGGTCGGCAAACAAGCGCGCGACGCGATACAGCGACAACGCGCGCACGTTGGGATCGGCGGAGAGCGTCGCTTCACGCTCCAGCACCGTGATCAAATCGTGGTGCCGCTGGTGCGCCGCATGCAGGCGCTTCAACGCCAAGATTGCCGAAGGCGCCCCAGGATCGGCCTCGAACGCGGCCTGATACAGCTCGGTCGCGGTGTGATTGTCGCGCTTGTGGGCTTCGAAGAGGCGCGCGCGTTCCGACAGCACCGCGGCGCGATGACGACCGTCTTGCGTCAGCACCTGAGCGGCGCGTTGATAGGTTTTGTCTAGCGCATCCCAGGCCTTGACCCCGAGCTCGGCGCGCTCGACGGCGCGCAGCGCCGAGGAGTTGCTCTCGTCTAGATCGAGCGCGGCTTCGTAGGCATCACGCGCTTCTTTCTTTTGACTCAGCTTCTCGTCCAAGACGCGCGCTTTTTCCAGCGACACCAAGGCCTTGCGCGCCGAGCTCGAAGTGGCGCGCAGCTCCGCGTCGAACAAAGGCAGCGCCGCCACGTATTGCCCGGACTGCAGCAGCGCACGGCGCGCCCCCAGAATCGACGGCAAGTGATCGGGCATCAGACTGTACGCCTGCCGGTAATGCTCAGCGGCCTTGCTGAGATCGCCAAGCCCGCTGTCGTACAAGCGTGCGCACTCGAAATGCAGGCGTCCCGCGCGCGCTGGCGCTGGGTTTTGGGTGAGCTCTAGCTCGCAAGCGGCGATCAAGTCTTTCGCGTTCTGGACGCGCGTTGCCGCGGCTTGGTTCTTGTCGCCCGCTGCCACAGGCCTGAGCAACGTCGGCGCGTCGCTCGCAGTTTGGTCCTGCGTGCCGAACGGCAACGTCTTGATGACGACCGCGCGACCCATGGCGCGGAGCTCGCTGGCCACAGCGGGCACTGGTGCGAGCGGTCCAGACGAGGGCGCGCCAACCGGCGCGGACTTGGGCAGAGCGGCCACTCGCGTCGGCGCACGCGGCGATGGCTCGCTCGGCAACGCGGGTGACGGCGGCCCGGACTCAGCTTGCGGGCGCCGGGGTGGTGCGGGCGGAGCGGCAGAGCGCACCGGAGCCGGCGGCGCCTTGCTGCGTGCTGGGTCCGGCGCCTTGGATGACACGCGAGCCTGCGAAGGCAACGGCGGCGGGACCGAGCGGGTGACGGGACGCGGCGCCGGGTCTGGCTTTTTCGGGGAGTTCGGTTCGTCCGCCATGGCCGGAATTAATCTAACACGGCCACGCTGAGCGCGAGGTTTGGCGTCTGGAATCGTTCCTGAGTGGCCCGGCGGCCGGACTCTGCCCGGAGTGGCAGCGCCGTGCTATCACCCGCCGCCGTGGACGCCCCCCTCGAACTGCTCATCATCCGTGACGTGCGCGCGCTCGACCCGAGCGGCAACCTGGACGTTCAGGGAGATGTGGTGCTCGAGAGCGGCCGCATTACGCGCGTCGGCCGCGGCGCCGCTGCCGGCCTCGAGAATTCACCCAGAGCGCGCGTGATCGAAGGCCACGGCAAACTGCTTTTGCCGGCATTCGTTGATATGCACGCACACCTGCGCGAGCCAGGGCAGGAATACAAAGAGGACATCCGGACGGGTCTCGCTGCTGCTGCAGCCGGTGGGTATGCCCATGTGTGTGTGATGCCCAACACCAAGCCCGTCAACGATACGCGCGCGGTGACCGAGCTGATGAAAAATCGCGCCCGGGAAGTCGGCGGGCCGAGCCTGCATCCGATCGCGGCCATCACAATGGGCCAAGCCGGCAAGGAGCTGACTGAGATGGCCGAGCTGCGCGAGGCCGGCGCGGTCGCGGTGAGCGACGACGGCGTGTGCGTGATGTCTTCCGCGGTCATGCGCCGCGCCCTGGAATACGCGAAGAATTTCGACTTGCCGGTGATTCAACACGCCGAGGATCACGACCTCACCGCGGGCGCAGACATGCATGAGGGCGCAGTCTCCGCGAAGCTCGGCTTGCGTGGTTGGCCACGCATCGCCGAAGATGTGATCATCGCGCGCGACGTGTTGATCGCCGAATACGTTAAAGCGCGCTACCACGCGGCGCACATCTCGACGCTGGGCGCCGTGCGCATCATCCGCGAAGCCAAATCGCGCAATATCGACGTGACGTGCGAGGTGACGCCGCACCACTTGCTGCTCACTGATCAAGCAGTGCTCGGTTACGACACCGGGTGCAAAGTGAATCCCCCACTGCGCGAAGAAGCGGACATCGACGCGCTGCGCCGCGCGCTGGCAGACGGCACGATCGACGCCATCGCTACCGACCACGCGCCGCACACATCCCTCGAGAAGGATTGTGAGTTCTCCGAAGCCAAGCCGGGCATGATCGGCCTTGAGCTATGCTTCGGGCTGCTGTTCAAGCTGGTCGGGCAATCCGGACTGACGCTGGCGCGCCTGATCGACGCGCTTTCGAGTCGCCCGGCGCGCATCGTGGGCATCGAGCCGCCCCGCATTCGCGAAGGTTCCCTCGGCGAGCTCACGTTGATCGATCCCGAAGCGACG
The DNA here is from genome assembly GCA_036509605.1 of Polyangiaceae bacterium. Classification (GTDB taxonomy): domain Bacteria; phylum Myxococcota_A; class Polyangia; order Polyangiales; family Polyangiaceae; genus PMG-095. The sequence continues at coordinate 6,553 of DATCFJ010000854.1, forward strand.
ATTGTAGTCGAGCGCCTCCCGTTCCAGTCCAAGAGCCGAAATACGCCGTTCATGAAGCACGAACTCAAAGGAAAGATCATGGTCACCCTCGCTCGAGGTCAGATTGCCTTCGACGCTGACGGAGCCCTGTCGTGAGCACACGTCGCGCTTACCTCGCGCTCGCTGACGGCACAGTGTTCCCGGGCAAAGCCTTCGGCTCGGACACCCCCGCGGTCGGTGAAGTGGTGTTCACGACGGGCATGACCGGCTACCAAGAAGTGCTCACCGACCCTTCGTACACCGGCCAAATCGTCACGATGACCGCACCCCAGATCGGCAACACGGGCATCAACAACGAGGATCAAGAGAGCGTCGACGACAAGCCGCAGGTCGCGGGCTTCGTGATCCGCGAAGAGAGCCCTGTGGTGTCGAACTACCGCTCGCAAGAATCGCTCGATGCGTACCTGGCGCGGAACGGCATCATCGGCATCTCCGAGATCGACACGCGCAAGCTGACCCGCCACCTGCGCGACAACGGCTCGCAAAACGGCGCCATCGGCACGGACACGCCGGACACTCTGGTCGATCGCGCGCGCGCTGCGCCGAACATGGAAGGCCTGGATCTGGTCGCACGCGTCAGCCCCAAGTCGGCCTATGAGTTCAAGGAATCGCGCGCCGCGTGGGGCGTGCAAGCCCTGGATCCCCGGGCTGGCGGTGGCGCGCCGAGCGGCCGCAAGTTCCACGTCGTCGCTTACGACTACGGTGCGAAGCGCAACATCCTGCGCTGTTTGGTCGATTCCGGTTTCAAGGTCACGGTCGTGCCCGCGAACACGACGGCCGAAGCCACACTCAAACACGACCCGGACGGCATCTTCCTGTCCAACGGCCCAGGTGATCCGGCAGCCCTCCCCTACGCGGTCGAGAGCATCCGTGGCCTGCTCGGCAACAAACCCATCTTCGGCATCTGCCTCGGGCATCAGCTCTTGGCGCGCGCGCTCGGCGCCAGCACCTACAAGCTCAAGTTCGGGCACCGCGGGTTGAACCAGCCGGTCAAGGACCTCACCACCAATCGCGTGGAAATCACCACGCAAAACCACGGCTTCGTGGTCGATGTCGAGTCGATCAAAGGCGTGGCCAGGACCACTCACCTACACCTGAACGACGGCACCAGTGAGGGCCTCGAGGCAGCCGAAGCGCAAGCCTTCAGCGTGCAGTATCACCCGGAAGCCGCAGCTGGCCCGCATGACGCCTTGTACCTCTTCGATCGCTTCCGGCGCATGATGGATCGATGAGCTCCATCGCAGACAGCGATCGCACGATTCACTTCGTCAGCCTGGGCTGCCCGAAAAACCGCGTCGACAGCGAGGTGATGCTGGGCGTGGCCGAGCGCGCGGGCTTCCGTCATGTGGCCGACGCCGAAGAGGCTTCCGTGATTGTCGTCAACACCTGCGGCTTCATCGATGCCGCGAAGAAGGAGTCGATCGACACGATTTTGGAGCTGAGTGGCTACAAGGACTCGGGCTCTTGCCAGAAGCTGGTTGTGTCGGGCTGCTTGAGCCAGCGCTACCCCGACGACCTGGCGAAGGATTTGCCCGAGGTCGATCATTTCCTGGGCTCGAGCGACATGCTGAAGCTAGAGCATGTCCTCCGCGGCAACGCAGCGCGCATGCTGGTCGGCAATCCGGCGGACTGGGTCGTCACGGCCAGCGATCCGCGGCGCGTCTCCACCCGCGGTCGCAGCGCATACGTGAAGCTCGCTGAAGGTTGTAACCGCAGCTGCTCCTTCTGCGTGATCCCGGAGATGCGCGGCAAGCAGCGCTCGCGGCCGACGGATGACATCGTGCGTGAGGTAACGCAGCTGGTGGCGCAGGGCGTGCTGGAGGTGAACCTGGTCTCGCAGGACACCATCGCCTACGGGCGTGACCTGGCTGATGGGTCGAACTTGGCCGACGCGGTACGCCGCATTGCTGATGTGCCGGGCCTGCGCTGGGTGCGTGTCTTCTACCTGTACCCAGAGAAGATGACCGATGACCTGATCGAGCTGATCGGAGCTCATCCGAAGGTCGTGCCGTACATCGACATGCCCTTGCAGCACGCGGCCGACGGCATGCTCAGGCGCATGAAGCGCGGCCACGGCGGTGCGCGGTTGCGCGAGCTCGTGCTGCGCCTGCGCGCCCGCATTCCGGGCTTGTTTTTCCGCACGGCGTTCATCGTCGGGCATCCCGGCGAGACCGACGAAGAGTTCGAGGAGCTGTGCGAGTTCGTGCGCTTCGCCGAGTTCGATCGCGTCGGCGTGTTCCAATACTCGGACGAGGCGAGCGCGCACTCGAGCACGCTGCAGGGCAAGGTGCCAGAAAAGACGATCGCCGCGCGCGCCAAGAAGCTGATGAGCATTCAGCGCCGAATCAGCAAGAAGAAGAATCGCGCCCTGGTCGGGCAAGAGCTCGACGTGCTGGTCGAGGGCGTCAGCGAGGACAGCGAGCTGGTGATGATGGGCCGCCATGCCGGACAGGCCCCCGAAATTGACGGCTGCGTATACTTGTCCGGAGGTACCGCATTGCCCGGCGAGTTCCGGCGCGTGCGCATCACGCAAGCGAGCGACTACGACCTAGTCGGTGAGCTCCATGAAGACTCGACGGGCGAAGAGCTGCCACCTGCGCCGATCGGGATCT
>DATCFJ010000855.1:0-5448 GCA_036509605.1 Polyangiaceae bacterium
CAAAACAGTGGCGGAGCACGTGCGGCGTCACCACCTTGGCGAGCCCAGCCTCGGCCGCGGCACGCTTCAGGGCATTGCGCGCAACTTCAGGATTCACGTGAGTACCACGAGAGGATGCGAACAGCCACGGCGAGGCCGGCCGGACAAACCTCCAGTAAGCCCGCAAAATCCCGAGCAAGCGAGGGCCCAGAGTCACGAGACGCTCTCGACTGCCCTTTCCGTGCCGCACGCGGATTACTCCGCGTTCCGCATCAAGATCCCGCGTCTCGAGCTGACTCGCCTCCCAAAGGCGAAGTCCGGTCGCGTAGATAAGCGTAAAAAACACTCTATATTTCGGCTCACGGAGCGCCCGAAGCAGCCGCTCCACTTCAGCGGCGCTGAGCACCACCGGCGATCGGGGCGCGTCCCTCGGCCACGACAGGAAGCTCGTCACTTCGGGGCGTCCTAATGTCTTGGCATAGAGGAACTTCAGCGCAGCAAAGTGCTGGCGAAGCCGTTGCGCGCTGAGTTTGCGACCGGAGAGATGCTGGATCCATGCTCGCACCTCCTCTTGGCTGGCGGTGGACACGGACTGTCCGCGGAAGGCCGCGAAGTCCATTACGGCATGGAGATAGATAAGTCGGGTCCGTTCCGCGTAGCCCGCGAGCTCGAGGTCCTGCGTCAGTCGAGTTTTCAAAATGTGCATGTTGATGCTCCTTGGCTTTCAATGCCGTGAGCATCAGCCGCGTGGCGCGTCGTTTCGAGGTCGCGTCGGATCATTCAGGAAGCACGCATCAGGCGCTCAGTGCGTCGAGGCCTACGGTCTCGTGCTCGCCAAACACCGATGGCGCGTGCGGCTCGAACATGTAGTCTCAAACATGGTGAGACGCGGGTGGTCCAAGGTAGATGTATGCGCGGAGGATCAGTGACGGAAGCGAATCCCCTTATTGCCAGAGCTCGACCAGCGTCAGCAAGCGTCGTACGCGTTGCGAGCCGGTCCGGGAATTGGCGAAATCAGGAGCTGCGATGATGCGTGTCCTCGCGGGTCTGGAATTCGGAGGCGCGACACTGACGGCGTTCGACGACCTGGCTCTCGGTCGTGCGAATATCGGGCACGCGGTATGGAATCCGAACCAGCTCTTGCGAGATCTGGAGCTCCGGCTCGGACTTGGCGCTGAACGGGAATCCGAAGCGGTCCGTGTCGCCAAATGGGTAGCGAGAATTGCCGAGCTGCCGCCCCGCGACCGATTCTATTCGAAGTCGTTCGAAACTGACGCGCTGGGAACCGGGCGCGTGCTGCTGCGGCTTCGTGATTCGTTGGTCGAGGCGGGTTGGGACGGGCAAGCAATCCCGGACGGCGGGTTTCGATTGGAGACAATCGCGGAACTGGAAGGCGTGCGCGTCCCGGTGCTGCCCTTTGGGTACGCCGATCGACTCGCAATGATCGCAAGATCACTCGTCACCTCGCACGTCCGATTCTATGCGGAGCTCATCTTGGCGGAACCAGCCGAGCTCTGGTCTTCGCGGTGGCGTGTCATATTTCAGGAGCTCGAACGTGCTGGCACCCGTCTGAGTCACCACGACCCAAATTTTCCCGGCGCGCCACCAGCTTCTGATCTGGGAAGAGTGCAGGCGGCACTCAACGGAGATTCGCCAACCGGACCAGTGCCGCTCCGGGGCGACGGCTCGTTCGTGCTGCTGACAGCCGAGACTGCGTGGGAGGCAGCACGCTCAACAGCCGCAATCCTCGCCGAGCTGCCGGCCGATCGCACGGTCGTAGTTCGCGAGGGAGATGTATCCGCACTCGACAACGCGCTCTCGGTCCATGGCTCACGTAGCCAGGGGTGGCGTTCAACCAGCCCGTGGCGGGCTGCCCTTCAGGTCTTACCGCTCGCGCTGGAGCTAGCCTTCGAGCCGAAGGACCCGCAACGCGTCTTGGAATTGCTCACGTTGCCGGTCGGACCGTTTCGGGGCTCGGCCGGCCGCCGCCTTGCCGAGGCGCTTACCCAATCACCGGGCATTGGAAGCCCGGCGTGGACGGAAGCCAAGGCAAGGCTCGTGGTGAACACGGAATTGCTCGTTCAGCAGGAGGGGAAAAGCACGCATCCGGAGCACTTCTCCGAGCGAAGCGAGCAGCTCCTCGAGCGGATCGCTCAGTGGCTCGAACAACGTGGCGACGACGCCGTCTCTGGCTCGGCCAAGATGGCTTTGCTTGCGGTCATTGCTCGTGTCCGCACCTGGCTGATTTCCCGACTCCCCAGCGCACCCGACGATGTCACATTGCTCACCGCAGTTCGACATGCAGGCGCGCTAGGCGCCGCCCTCGAAAGCGACCCGCGTTCCACATTCAGCTTGGTCGAAGTGCGTCGGCTGGCGGAATCCGTTCTTGAAACGGGAACAGCAATCCAGCTTATCGAGGAGCGCGCGGGAAGGGTGGCGCACGTCGATTCGGCGGGAAGCCTCGGTGTAGCCCGAGCAAATGTGGTGTGGTGGTCGTTCACCGACGCGGGGACGAGCAGCGTCGCGCTCCCCTGGCGCCGGCGGGAATTTGCGGCTCTTTCAAGTGCCGGGATTCATTTCCCTGATCCAAGAGCCCGCCTTGTACAGCGTGCAGTCGGTTGGCGACGCGCGGTGCTCGCCGCCACAGAGCGAGTCATCCTCGTCGCACTCGGTCACTCAGCAGGCGAAACGCTCGCGCTGCACCCGTTGTGGGACGAGATCGTCGCGCGAACGCGCGCGGATGCACCGACACGCGCACGGGTAACGCTGAGAGCGCACGAGCTTCGCGACCCTGCATCGGTCGCGGCGTTGCTCAAGCGACCTCCGCTCCACATGGTCGAAGCCGCACTGCTGCCGGGCGGGCGTCCTGAGTGGGCTGTGCCCGCTGAAGACGTGGCACCGATCGACCATTTTTCAGCCGCAAGCCTCAATGCGCTGTTGGGCTGCCCACTCCAATGGGGTTTGCAATACCGCGCCGGAGTCAACTCCGGAGGGCATGCCTTGCCACCCTTGTTCATGTTGAACGGCACTCTCGGGCATCGGCTCGTCGAGCTGCTGCACGGACAAGGAGCGTTTGACTTACCCGACGACGAGCTTGAATCACGCGCAGAGGTTGAGCTCGATCAACTCTTCGAGCGCGAGGGTGCAATCTTGCTGCGGGCCGGCATGGCCTTCGAACGTCACCAGCTTCGCACGCAGCTGGTTGACTCGGTGCTCGAGCTGTCACGGTCACTGAGGGGGGCGGGCCTTCGTATCCTAGCAGTCGAAAAGCCCATCGATGTTCCGTGGCGCGGAGGCAAACTGGTCGGGCGAATCGACCTATTGGTCGCGACCTCGGCGGGTACTCAGGCGATCGTCGACGTGAAGTGGGGTCTCTCGAGTTACCGCGAGCTACTCCGCTCGGGTCACGCATTGCAGCTCGCTGCATACGCGTTCGCGCACGCTCTAGAACGGGGCGAGCAAACGATTCCAGAAGCGACCTACTTCTCCCTAAAGCAGAGGAAGTTGTTCGGGCTGACCTCCGATCTCTTGCCTAACGCTGAAACCATCGACGGTCCGAGCCTGGCAGAAACCTGGAAACGAGTTGAGCGCTCGGTCGATGACGCCGAACGGCTTGCGGTGAGCGGAAGGTTTGCCGTGACTGGCGTGCGCAAGTCACTCCCGTTGCTCACAGCGCTTGGAATCCCCGACGGCGCACACGCCGATCACTTCGCCCTAAAGCGCGACATCAGCTGCAAATACTGCGGGTTCGACGCCATCTGCGGCAGGCGCTGGGAGGGCAGCCTGTGACTTCGAAGGTCGACACCGAGGCGGCATCGGGGCTCCGTCTGGTGAGTGCCAGCGCCGGGAGCGGAAAAACCTACCGGCTTACCGAAGAAGTGACTCGCGCGGTGAACCCATCAGCGGCACGATCAATCGAGATCGAGGGCCTAGTAGGAGTCACCTACACCATCAAGGCGCAAGCCGAGCTCGAAGCCCGTATCCGGCACGTACTTGTGGAAAATGGTGCGTTCGAGCGCGCCCAACAGCTTCCCCTCGCCTATCTCGGCACTGTCCACGCCGTCTGTCTGCGCTTGCTGAAGGAGTTTGCAGTCGATGCGGGGCTCTCGCCCGCGATCGACGTGATTCCCGGCAACGAGGGTCGGCGACTACTGCAAGCCGCTCTCGAGCGCGAGCTCGAGCCCGCTCTACGAGCGCGACTCCAAGTACTGGCGTCGGACATGCAGTTTGAATGGGACGGCCGCTCGAGTCGGAACGATTGGGTCACCCCGGTCGACGAAATCATGACGCTCGCTCGTGGCAACCGTATTCTGCCAGACCAATTGCCAGCGATGGCACAACGGTCAATCGATGGTCTGCTGGGCCTACTACCTGTGGCGGTCGCTGACGGGCGCGCGCTCGAAACCGAGCTCGCTTCTGTCCTCGCCACAGCGATCGGGAAGCTCAAGGAAGTCGACGATCGCCAGAAGAATACCGCAGACGCCGTCAAAACACTCCGCTCAGCAGCGGGTGATCTTGCTGCTGACCGGCTGCAGTGGGGCACATGGGCCAAACTAGCCAAGATTACTCCGGGAAAGCGCGGCGTTGCTATCGTGGCTCCTGTTCGCGAAGCCGCCTCCGCCTATGAGGTACATCCAGCGTTCCGCGCGCAGCTCCGAGAGCTCACAGAGCTGATTTTCGAGGCTGCCCGGGTTGGGCTCGTCGCATATGCAAAGTGGAAGGCGCAGCGTGGCCTTGTCGACTATGTGGACATGATCGACCGCGCACTCGCAGTCCTGGGTGTGGCAGAGGTGGCTCAGGAGCTGCGCGAACGTCTCGCGCTCATCGTCGTTGACGAATTCCAAGACACTAGCCCGATCCAACTGGCGCTCTTCATGCGCCTGCACCAGCTGTGCGAGAATTCAGTTTGGGTCGGAGATCGCAAGCAATGCATCTTCGAGTACGCTGGCGCTGATCCGGCATTGATGGAGGCGGTCACCCATTGGGCCGGGCAGAGCGGAGGTCAGCGGGAATTCTTGTCGCACAATTATCGTTCGCGGCCGGAGCTGGTGGAAGCCACTTCCTGCCTGTTTGCCGGGGTATTTGAGCGGCATGGCTATACTCTCGAAGAAGTCGTCACCTCCGCGAAGCGAGAGCGTCTCCCTGAGCTCGAGAAACTCGCCCCGATCGGCGTCTGGTGGCTCTCGGGCAAAGAACAAACTGGCCTCGCGAGCGGAGTGGCGCGCCTGCTAGAGGTCCCGAGCGCGACGCCAATTCTCGACCGCGTCAACGGCAAAGTCCGGGACCTGCGTCCCGGAGACATCGCCATTCTCGTCTACTCCAACTTGGAGGCGGCGGGTGTGTCGTCTGCGCTCAAAGCGCAGGGTATCGCCACGGTTTTGCCACGCGTCGGGTTGATCACTACGCCGGAAGGGACCTTGGTATCCGCAGCGCTGCGCATGTTGGTCGATGGGCGGGACACGCTCGCTG
>DATCFJ010000856.1:0-3744 GCA_036509605.1 Polyangiaceae bacterium
CTTACGGTTGCCTGAGCTGCGACCTCGTCGTCGCAGGGCAAGACATTCGCGGCGCGGATGCCAACGATCAAAAGGTGTACTGGACTGACTACGGCACGAAGGACAAGCTCGGGAACTATAAAACCAACGGCCGACTTCTCGCGCGTAGTCTGGACGGCGGAGCGATCAGTGTCGTTGCTGATTCACTCGCTGGGCCTGAAGCCGTGGGACTTTCGGCTGGCTACGCGTACGTGGCTCTCGACCAACGTGACGAGACGGACTTGCCGAGCGGCGTGATGCGCGTGCCACTGATCGGTGGTGCACCTCAGCCGTTGCAGAGCTTGGCTCAAGGGTATACGCCTCAAGCTTTCTTCACGACGCCCGACTACGAGTATTGGAATTCAGCCGATGGCGTGTCGCGCGTTGCCCAGACCGATGGCGCTCAGGTCGAGATTTTCTACCCGAATCCGGTGGGCGGAAATCTGGCGCTTTTTAGTCCAATCTTCGCGGTCGACGACACGTCGCTCTTCTTCTTTTCAGAGGTCTCGGCAGGCAATCTCTCGTTCGGCACAACCTCCAGCATCTGGGCGATCCCGTTGGCGGGCGGTCCCGCGAAGAAGCTAGCCAACTATCCAGGCGGCATGCTGGACCTGCAAGGCGACTACATATACGGCATCGAGAAGGTGGACTTCGGTGGCCCGGCCTACCTAACGCGCGTTGCAAAAACCGGCGGCGCGTGGAAGCGCGTCGGGGAGGCCCACAACGGCACGCGCTGGGCAAACATCGCGGTCGAGGGTGATCACTACCTGGTCGACGAGCAGACTGACACCCTGCGTTGGATCTTCAGCAGCACGCTCACCCCGCCCAACACGACCTTTGATTGGGAAGACTATCAAAGGTCCACGCTCTGGAGCGGTTGGCTAGTGACCCGAGTCGGCATTTTCTTCGCCAACTCATCGGGCCTGCAGCTCGCGGTCACCACCGCCCCGTAACCCTCACTTCGCCACCTTCTTCAGCCCGTTCCCATTCTGATCGCCGTAGTACAGAGAATCAGTGTCGACGGCGAGAGCGGTGGGCATTGCGTTTGTCACGACGAGCTCGGGTGCGCTGCAGGGCAGGGCGGTCGCCGAGCACGTCGGGCCGCCTACCAGGACGCGATAAATGCCGGAGAAACCGCCGAAGTACAGGTGCGTGCCGTCGCTGGCCAGGGCGTTGCCGGCGGTCTGCGTGTTGTTGTTGCCCTCGGCGGTGATCTTGCCGAGGTCGATGACCGTGGCGTGCGCCAGGGAAGGAGCCACAATGACCGACACGACGAGCACGGGCGACAGCCCGTTGGAGGTCAGATCCGTGAAGTAGAGCCTCGTGCCGTCTCCAGCAAGCGCGCCGATTGTGCCTTTGGCGCTCGCGAGCCGCGTGCCTGGCGCGAGCTGCGCGACGCAGCTCATGCCGGAGCCCGCTTGCGCGACACCGTACAGCGCCCCCAAACCGCCCGTAAGCGCGGAGCCGATGTAATAGGCGTTTTGTGCGTCGAGCGCGATTCGCGCAGCGGAGGCCTGACCGCCCGCTTGCCAAACATTGCTGGTCAGGTCGCTGGTTGTCCCGCCGCTGATCGGCGTATTGCGCAGATAGGGCCCGGTGCTGAAGAACGCGCTGTCTGCGCTGATCGCCACCGCGCCCGCGCCGCCGCCGCACGTCGCGGTGCTGAGGGTCGTCGTGCTGGTGCCGTTCTTGTGCACGCTGAACAACGCGCCGTTGCTATTTACGGCGTAGATCGCGCGCGCGTCGACGGCCAAGCCATTGAGCTGCGAAAAGCCGCCCAGTGGCACCGCGCTGCCGCCCTGCTTGGCGACTTTGGCCAAGCCTTGATTGCTCGTGAAATAGACGGTGTCCGCATCGAGCGCGAGAGCGTTCACCGATACGCCTGACACGAGCTGTGTGGGCTCGATGCTCGCCGCACCCGCCGCGCCCGCATCCACGCGGCCGTCACGCGATGGGTCGGGGCCATCCCCGAAGTAGCTCGAGCAGGCCTGAGTCAGCAGCGCTGCTGCCGCGACGCACCCAAACCCAAGAACGAAGCGAGTCATGGGAACGTGTACGCCACGCGCACCCCCAAAAGAACGTGCCCAGAGACCCTGGTGCCACTGTCCTGGTTGCAGGATTGCCCGGAGCTGCATTGAGAGCCACACGACGACCCGGAGCCCGACTGGCAGTTATTGTTGCTGCCGCTATCGGAGCCGTTGTCTTGAGGTTTGCCCTCGCTGCCGATGTCCGGCCCGCCCTGGAAGAAGAGCCCAGCGCTCAACGCGGGGATCGGGTGGCTGTCGACGCCCAGCTGAAAACCGGGCTGCAGGGCGGCGTTGTTGTCGTTGCCGCTGCCTACGACGCCGGTCGTCGGATCGAAGCTCCGGTAGCGCGTGAACGTACCCTGGATGCCGAAGTCGAAGCCGAAATAGGGATCGACGATGGTTTTAGGCAGAATGTGAAACGCCAAAGCCACTCCCACCTTGACCATGTGGCAACTGGTGTAGCCGTAGCGGGTCGCAGGGTCGCCCGCATACTCGGAGTTGGGGCCGTGGCGCGCGATGCCGCAGGTGTTGGATTTGTCGAGCCAGCCGTACTGCCCATAAATGCCGAGGTACGTCGGACGCCCGAGCCGATAGCCAATGTCGACGCCAATGGGAATGAAGCTCACTGTCTGGGTACGGTCGCCGGTGCCGTTCAGCGGGCTGGCTTTGGTCGTCATCGATCCCAGGCCCATGCGCAGCCCGAGCTCCATGTCGTGGAGCGGGCCTGCGCTTTCGCGCGGGGCGGACGGGGCCGCCAACGCCTCCAGCACGACGTCGACGCCGCGCTTTTCGCGATCCTGAATCATGACTTCGCTTTGGTAGGGTCGCATCCCGGGCGCTTCGACGCGCAAGGTGTGCCCGCCGCTGCCAAGCGTCGCGACGAAGTGACCGACGCCCACGCGCTTGCCGTCGATTAGAATCGTCGCGGTCCGCGGCGCGTTGACCGTGAGCTCGCCTTGATGCACCTCTGGCACGAGCTTCACGGCGAGCGCGGCATCCTTACTGCCGCCGACGGGCACGCTCTGCGAAAACGGCACGAAGCCGGGCTTTTTGACCTCGATTTGTCGAGCGCCAATATCGACAGTGACAGGTCCCGGCAGCGGCGTCGTCCCAACAGGCTCACCGTCGATAGTGACTTGCGCGTCCGGCTCGCTGACGCTGATCGCAAGGCCCACGGTGAACGATTCGATCGCGGCGAGCAGCTCCTCTGCCTCCTTGCGGTCGTCTTCCCCGAGCACATCCCCGCCGCTCGCCAGATACTTGCGCACGAGCGTGACGACTTTGGCGTAGTGACGCATGCCCTTTTCGCAGGCAGCCATGTTCCAAAGCAGGCGCGGGTCCTGCGCGAGGTCGTAGGCGGCTTGCAGCTTGACGATGGCGCCCGCGAAGTCACCGTCGCCGTAGAGCAGCCTGCCGGCGTCGTAGGCGGCCTTGGCTTCGCCCGTGAGCGAGTCCGCGAGCGACTTCGGGCCAGGCGGAGGCGCCGGAGTTGGCGTGCTAGCAGACGCGCCGGCCGACGCCTTAGCGGCCGCTTGCGGAGGCTTGATGGGTTTTGCTGCCCGACACGGCGCAGCCGTGGCAGCAAGCACCGACAGCGCCAACACGCCCTGGGCGCAGCCAAGGAAAAAACTCGTTCGCATCACTTGAGTCCAAGCTCGCGCGAGCGACACGTCACGGGTCGCATGCCCAAACGCTCGCC
>DATCFJ010000857.1:0-5572 GCA_036509605.1 Polyangiaceae bacterium
GGTGGAGCCCGTGACTGACACGCGCTTTCTCGCGCTGGGTGACGTGGTCGCCGACGAGCTCTTTCCGGACGTGGATCTGGCGTTGCGGCGCGGGCGGCACATCGATCGCGAGGACCAACTTTGGTACTCCTTCTTGGTCGACGCGCAGGCGCTTTTGGAGGCCTTTTATCGTCGTTTCAGCTGTGAGCTGATTCACCCGGCAGACGGCTATTTCTACCTGCTACCGAGTGGTGATCGCCTCGGGCGGCGGCACCTCTCCGTGCCGGAGATGCTCGTCGGGCAAGCGCTGACGCTGCTGTATCTCGATCCGGCCACGTTGCAGCACGGCGGCGTGATCAAGCGCTCGGACGCGCTGTCGCATTTGGCCGCAGTGATGGGTGGAGATGCGTTGACACGCGCCTTCAACCCAAAACGCAAGCGGGTCGATGAGCGAGTCGCACAGGAAACCGTGCGCGGCAAATTCGCCGAGGCGCTGCGGCGCTTGGCGACGCTCGGCTTCGTCGAGCTATTGGAGTCCGACAGTCTACGCTTGCGTGCCGGTCTACTGCGCTTTGCCGAGCCAGTCCGCGGTCGGGGCTCTCCGGCGGAGGCGCTGGAACGCTTGGTCGCCCGCGGCGAGCTGGTGCTCGGCGACGGCGAAGACGTAGAGCTCGAAGACGAAGAGCACGACGGCGCACAGGAGGAGGCAAACGACGAGCCCACCGAACCCGAGCTCCCGCCTCAAGATTTGAGCGACTTCGACGATTTCGGCGACCCGTTGCCTACGGATCCGCTGCCCCCGTTGGAGGACGAGGCTTGACTCGCGCGCGAGCGACCGCGCTCGCCCTGGTGAACTGGAAGGGCGTGTTCTACGAGCGCTACCTGCTCGATCCGAACGTCACGGCGCTCGAAGGGGCCAATGGCGCCGGCAAGACCACGGTCATGATCGCAGCCTACGTGGTGCTCATGCCGGACATGTCCCGGCTTCGCTTCACGAACCTCGGCGAAAGCGGCGCGACTGGAGGCGACAAGGGGATCTGGGGGCGGCTCGGCGAACCTGGAAGTGCATCCTACGCGGCGCTGGAGGTCGAGCTTCACGGCGGCGCACGTCTACTCGCCGGCGTTGAGCTGACGCGCAAAGCCGAACCGAGCGTCGAGCTAGCGCCCTTCTTGATCACGGGCTTGAACCCAGAAGCACGCCTACAAGACCTACTGCTGCAGCGCCGCGGGGGCGCAGACGAAGTACCCACGCGCGCCGAGCTCAGCGAAAACGCGAAAGCCCTTGGCGGGTCACTGCAAGTCTTCGCGACGGGCAAGGAATACTTCGCGGCGCTCTTCGAGCATGGCGTGAGCCCGCTCCGCCTAAGCACCGACGAGGACCGCAACAAGTGGAGCGAGATGCTGCGCACCAGCATGACCGGCGGCATTTCTCGGGCGCTGACCTCCGAGCTACGCTCATTCCTGTTACGCGAAGAGAGCGGCCTGGGCGACACTTTGTCGCGTATGCGTGGCAATCTCGATGCCTGCCGCCGAACACGCGTCGAAGTCAGTGAAGCGCAGCGCCTCGAGCACGAGATCGCAGGCGTCTACGAAGCGGGGCAGAGTATGTTTTCTGGCGCGTTGCTTGCTACCCGCGAGGAAGCTAACGAGCTTCGGGGTGCAGTCGAGCGCGCTCGCGCAAGCGAGCTCCAGGCGGCACGCGAGCTCGCCGAGCTCGATCGAAACGCGGCCGAACAGACGGCTCGACATGCCGCGGTCCTAGCACGCTCGACGGCCAAGCGCGCGGAGCTCAAGGCGGCCCTCGAGGGTCAAGCTCAGTTGGCACACGCCCGCTCGCTCGCGGCCGAACGCGGCGTCCTGGAGACTGAGCGCCTCACGCGCGAAGCGGCGCTGGCGCTGGTGCTTCTGCAACGCGAGCAGGCCGCCATGGCACGCGCTGAGAGGCTCAGAGCGCGCGACCGCGCTCGCGAAACCTACGAGCGGAGCGCGCAGGGGCTTGCCGATATCCAAAAAGGGCTCGACGAGCTGCACCGTAACGCGCACCGGGAGCGGCGAGCCAAGGCACTCCTCGCGGAGCTGCGCGAGCTGCTACGCGAGCCAACGTTCGAAGTCGCTTTGCTGGGCAGCGGCGCGGAACGAGCAAAACGCGAGCTGGAACGCATCGACAACGAGCGGCTGCGTTGCGCGCGAGACGCCGAGCTAGTCGAGCTGCGGCGCGGCGAGCACCAAACGGCGATCACCGCGCTAACGTTGATCGACCAGAGCAGCCCGACTGACTTCAGTTACGTGCGCGGTCAGCAGGAGCTAATTCGCCTGAGCCGCCTGCAGGAGCTCGCCGCGCGCACGCCCGCGCTCAGTGCGGCTTTGGAAGAGACGGAAGCGCTGGCCGCCCGTCAAGTTGCGGCTCGGCGCCGCACGCGCGAGCTCGGCTTCGCGCAGCAGCAAACTCTTACGGCGAGCGCACTCACGTCGTCGCTGAGCGAAGCGGAAGCGGAGCTCAGCGCTTCGCAAGAGTCGGCGCGAAATGCGCGTGCGCTGCTCGAGCGCGCGAACGCCGAGCAGGCTGCAACTGAAAGCGAGCTGGGGGAGCTGGAGGCGCGATCCGCTCGTCGCAGCGCGGCGTACGCGGTGCTCTCGGGCATCGAGGCTAGTGCGGAGCCGTGGACCTTCGAGAGCGCCCAGGAGCTGGCGCTGCGACTTGACGATGAATATGAATCGCTGGAAGCTTGCGAGAGAGAGCTGGGCGTCCAGCGCGAGGCGCTGCTCCGTGAAGCCAACGGATTTGAAGCTCAAGGCGGTTCCTTTCAGCCCGAGCTGCTGCGGCTTCGGGACGAGCTGGACGCCGAACTGCTCGTGCAACGCTTCGAAGACATCGAGCCCGAGCAGGCAGCCGCGCTCGAGGCTCGACTCGGTCCTCTGCTGAACGCACTGCTCGTGGCTGATCCAGCGCAAGCTGCACAGGTTCTGGCCGGGCGCCCGCGCGAAATGGAGAGCGTCTGGCTAGTCGCCAGCGATACGCGAATCGAAGCCGAGGCTGTCAATCCTGGTGCTCCGGACGTCATCGTCGAACATGGCGTCGGCGTTCGGGTCACGCGTCTGCCGGCAAAGCCGCTGCTCGGTCGACGCGCGCGCCTGGAGCGAGCGCGTACCGTTCGACTAGAGGCTGAGGCGATAGCGACTCGTTTGGATGGTATCCTGCGCCGCTGCCGGCGGCTCGAAGCGACGATCCGAGAGTTGCGTCCGATCATCCTTGATCCGACCCTAATTGGCGGTGAGCGGCTCGGTCCGTTGCGCGAGGCATGCCAGGCGAAACTGCAGCAGCTGCAGGACGCTCGCTCGCCTCTCGAGCATGAGATCGCGCGTTATTCCGCCGCAATTAGCGAGCTCGAGCCACGCATTATTGGATTGCGCGCACTGCTCGTCGACGCGTTCTTGCTCGACGGACGCGACCACAGCGAGGCATACCGCGCGATCGCCGCCAGCGTCACCGAGGGCGAGTCGGCAGCGCGAGAGCTGAGTCGGGTCGGCAGCGCACGCCAAACCCTGGAGACGACGCTTCAAGCGCTACGTTTTCCGCCTGGCGCGAGCAACGCGCTCGACTCACTGTACGAGGAGCGCCAGAAGCTCGATCGCGACCGCGACCGCTGGTTCAAAATCGGCGAACACCTGACCGAGCTTTCGCAATTGTCGGACGCGCTCGATTCGCACGCCGAAGCGCGCGCCGTACAGAACGTCGCCCTGGTGCCAGCGCTCGAGGACCAGCACGAAAACGCTCGCGAAGCTCTAGCGGTTGCCGAAGGCGCGCTGGAGCAATCCGAGCTCGTTCGTGAGCAGACAGCGCTGAGCTGGCAAGCGGCCGAGGGTGAACGTAGCGCCTTGGTGGCGCAATGCGCGCGGCTCGATGCGGAGCTCACTCGACTCGGGGTGAGCGATTTCTCTAGCCTCGATCTGCGTTCGCAAACGCAGCTGATCGGCGAGCTGAGCGTCGAAGCCGAGCGCTGTGAGATCGAGGAGCGTGAGCTTGGCTTGGCTCTAGCTACGCTCTCCGAGCGGCGCCGAGAACTGGCGAGAGCCAACGACAGCGCCTGGCGCATGCTCGCGGCAGCAGAAAAACAAGCACAGCCAAGCGCCGACGTGTGGCAGGAGCTGCGCTCGAATGTCACCCAAAGCAGGCTTGCGACGGCGGTCTTCCTGGACGCGCCAGCGCCGCGAGCCAGTGCCGAGCTGTGGGCGGACGCGCGCAGCAAATTCGAGCTGCTGCTCGACCGTCTGACGACGTCGCACGGCGGGCTCGAGCTCGGCCCGACTCTGAAGGCCTTGTTTGGAGCCGACGTGCGCAGCGCGCAGGCCGACACCTATCTGAAGGCCTGGCTGAAGGTGCGGGAATGGCTGGGCAGCCGCGTGCCCGCTCAAGTCGCCGACGTGCAGGACCCGCTCGAAGCGCTGGAACGCCTACGCGATCATTTATTCGGGCTCGAGCGCCGGCTCGCGCGGCAGGAAGGCGATTTGCGGGGGGCAACCGAGGACATCGCGCGCAGCATCGAAGTGCAGCTGCGACGCGCGGGAAGCCAGGTACGACGGCTGAACCAAAGCCTCGGCCCGATGAAATTCGGTAGTATCCAAGGCATTCGTGTGCGCGCAGAACGCGTCGAGCGAATGGCACAGGTGCTACGCGCACTGCGCGAAGGTGATGCACAAGAGCTGCTGTTCCAGCCCACGCTGCCCATCGAAGACGCCTTGAACGAGGTATTCCGCCGCTATGCGGGTGGCCGCTCCGGCGGCCACCGTATCCTCGACTACCGCGAATACCTCGAGCTCTCGGTCGAGATCTTGCGTCAGAGTGGTGATACCTGGGAGCTGGCTAACCCGACCCGATTGTCGACCGGCGAAGCCATTGGTGTGGGCGCCGCGCTGATGATGGTCGTGCTCAGCGAATGGGAGCGCGACGCGAACCTCTTGCGGGGCAAGCGCGAGCACGGTTCACTTCGCTTTCTATTCTTGGACGAGGCCAACCGACTCTCACCGGACAACCTCGGGGTGCTCTTCGATCTCTGCCAATCCCTCGAGCTCCAGCTGCTAATCGCCGCGCCGGAGGTCGCGCGAGCCGACGGCAACACCACTTACCGGCTAGTGCGCACGGTCACCGAAGACGGCCGCGAGGAAGTGATCGTCAGCGGACGACGCGCGTCGATGCCAGCAAGCCCAGCGTCCGTCGGCCGTGAACCTGCTACGCCCGACGCTGGGCAAGGCGTGTTCCGCTTCGAATGACGCGCGCGCGCTATTTGCCGGCCTTGGACGGACTGCGCGCCATTTCGGTGCTGGCAGTGATCGGCTTTCACGCCGAGCTTCCCGGACTGAGCGGCGGATTTCTGGGCGTGGAGGTGTTTTTCGTGGTCAGCGGCTACCTGATCACTTCCCTGCTCCTGCTCGAACGGCAGAGCAGCGGCACTATCTCGCTGCAGCAATTCTGGCTTCGGCGCGCACGGCGACTGCTGCCGGCCGTGTTTGCGCTGCTGCTTTTTGCCCTAGCCGTCTCGCTCACGCTGGCTCCGGACAGCCTCGCTCGAACGCGCAGCGACGCCGCGGCAGCGCT
>DATCFJ010000858.1:0-11847 GCA_036509605.1 Polyangiaceae bacterium
TAGACGCCGAAAGTGCTGACGCACTCAGGGAACGAGCCCGCCGGGTAGGTGTTCGAGCCGCAATTCCCCCAGTCGGGCGTGTAGCACTCCGGGCTCTTGTGGCTCATCGTGCCGCATTTCGACTGGTCCGCCTTGGGCCCGTATGCCCAGATCATCTCGCGGGTCTTGTTGTGCAGGTACTCCTGCATGATGCGCCGCTCGCCCCAGGTATAGTCGACCTCGGGCGTGTGCAGGGCGCCGGCGCAGGCACCCTCCCACTCGTGCGCGTCGCACAGACGTTTGCCTTCCGCTTCACAGAGGTCGTAGGCCTCGTTCGCGCGCACCCAGGTCACCGGGTACTCGCAGGGGATATTCGGGAATTCGAATTGATCGATACACACGTCCGCAGTGTCCGCGTTCTCGCCCTTTGCAGGGTCGAACAGCGGCACCATGTTCGGCGCGCCGCAGCGCGCGTCGGCTGGGTGCGGCTCGGGGTTCTTGTCCCTTATCGCGCGGCACTCGGCGCGCGTCATCGGATGCTTGGTGATCTTCGGCTCGCCTTGACCGAGGTGATCGGATGCCGCGAAAATGGCCTCGATTTTATCGAGCGCGCCCGGCGGTAGATCCAGCTGATTTTGCATGTTGGTGAACAGAGCGCTGCGCTGCTCGGCGAGCGTCTTGGCGGTCGTGTCGAGGTACGGCGGGCGTTCGGGCTTGGGCTCGGGCAGCGCGCTGGCCGCCGAAGCGCTCAGCACCGGGGGCGGCTTTGGGGTCGCGCGAGCCGACAGCCCTGGACGAGCCAGCGTCGTCGCGTGCCGTGGCATGCGCCGCACGATGCCCACCGCGAAGGACAGGACCGCCACGCTCGAAAGCGCGATCACCGCGCCACGGTGCTTCATGCTAGGCATGCGCTCCCTTGAAAGCGCTCACTTGCCCGCACCGTCCGCCGTGTCCCGGCTGCCCCCGCTTTGCCGAGCATGGCATTGCGCCGGCCGCCCGCGGCGCGCTTCTGGAGCTGGCAAACGCTCACGGTTTGCCGGACGTGCCGGTGATCTCCGGACAGAGTACGGCATTTCGGCACCGAGCGCGCTTGGCGATTCGCGGGCGGCTGGGGGCGCCCAAGCTGGGCTTGTTCGAGCTCGGCTCGCACCGCGTCGTACATATTCCGAATTGCGTCGTGCACCACCCGCTGATCAACCGCGTCGCGAACGTCGTGCGGCGCGCGTTGGTCGACGCGAAGCTGACGTCGTATTCCGACACGGCTCACGCCGGCCTCGCTCGCTACCTGCAAGTCGTGGTCGAGCGTGCCTCGCAGACCGCGCAAGTCGTGCTCGTCGGCAACGGGCCGAGCCCCGAGCCCTTCGCGGCTTGCTTCGAGCTGATCCGCGAACGCTTGGGCAGTGACTTGCACAGCCTGTGGTGGAACGGCAACGAAGAGCGCGCCAACACCATCTTGGGCAGTGAGTGGCAGCAAGTGTGCGGAGCGGAAAGCGTCGTCGAGCATTTTGGTGGGGCTCAAGTTCACTATCCCCCCGGCGCGTTTGGGCAAAATAACTTGGCGATCGCCGAGCGCATCATCGACCACGTGCGCCATGAGCTGCCCGAAGCGGCGCGCGTGGCCGAGTTTTACGCGGGCGTCGGCGCGATTGGCCTGTCGCTGCTCAGCCGCGCTAGCGAGCTCCGCCTGAACGAGGTCGGCCCGCACTCCCTGCGCGGGCTCGAGCTCGGGCTCGCGCAGCTTTCCGCGGCGGATCGCGACAAAATCTCGGTGGTTCCTGGCAACGCGGGCAGCGCGCGGGCGTGCGCCGAGGGCGTGAACGTGGTGATCGCCGACCCACCGCGCAAGGGGCTCGACTCGGAGCTGACGCAATTGTTGAGCGAGCAGCCTCCGGAGCGTTTCGTGTACGTGAGCTGCGGGCTCGAGTCGTTCCTGAACGACACCGCGCAGCTCCTCGAACGCGGCACGCTGCGTCTGCGCGCTTTGACCGCGTTCAACTTGATGCCATTCACAGAGCACGTCGAGACTGTCGCGCGTTTCGAACGCGCCTGAGAGCGCCGCTTCTCCGCTCACTCGAACGAGCACACGTACTCGGCAATACCCCCGGCTACGCTGATGTCGAACCCGGACTTGCCCGGGACTTTGAAGAACGTGCCGGCGCCGTACTCTTGCCACGCGCTCGTGCCGTCGAGGCGAACCTTGCAGGTGCCCGCGATGATGTCCATGCGCTCAGGCGCGTCCGTCCCGAAGTGAAATTCACCGGGGTAGATCAGACCGAGCGTCTTCTTCTGGCCGCCCTCGAGCAGGATCGTGTGACTCACGACCTTGCCCTCGAAGTACACGTTGGCCTTGGCAAGCGCTTTGACGTTCGAAAACTCGAGCTCTGACATGGCGCGGATATTGTCACCATTTCAGCCTCGATCAAGCCCGAGCTAGCCGCCGCACGCCGCGGCGCTTCCACTCCGAGCCCAGCATCGCCCAGCGTTCGTGATCGCGCCAGCGCCCGCCAATCTTCAAGTATCGCGGCGAAAAACCCTCGAGCCGAAAGCCCAAACGCGATACCAGCCGCGACGAACGTTTGTTCTCGGGTTGAATGTTGGCTTCGAGCCGGTTCAGCCCGAGCGGACCGAAGGCTTGATCCAAGACCAGCGCCAAGCCCTCCGTCATGTAGCCCAAGCCGGAAAACGGCTCGAACCCATAGTAACCGTGGTAAGCGCTGCGGAACAAACCGCGCACGACCTCGTTCAAGTTGATCACGCCGACGAGCTCGTCCATCTCTATCGAGCACACAAAGAAGCACTCTTGTGACGGCTTTCGCGCACGCGCCACCCAAGCTCGAAACTGCTCGCGAGTCTCCAGCGCCGAGAGCCACGGCTTGTGCAGCTTTTGACTGGCCCGAACGCGCAGCAAGAACTCCGCCTCACGCCGGCGCGAGACGGCTTCCAAATGGACGCGAACAACGCGACGACGAGCGGCCATAGCGGCGACTCTAGCGCGCTCAGCCCCAGGCTTGCGTCGCCAAAGCGAAGCGTCGCGGCGTGTTCCAGTGCAACGCGCCCCCGCGAGCCATCTCGACGTTGACGCCTTTTTCGACCAGCCCGAGACCCAGTAGCCAGGCGCGAAACGCGCGCTGTTCGGCCGGCACGTCGACACGCACCGGACCGCCGACCGCGCGAAAAATCGACATCGTAAGAGCGCGCGCAGTCTCTTCGGCGTCGGCGAGCACTGGCCCAAGACGCGCCGAATTCGTGCGCGGTCGCCAGCGCAAAGCCGCCCGCGAGCAACGCCGTGGCGCTCGACTCACGCAAGCGACCGCAGAGCACAGCCGTGCGTGAGCTACCGTTGAAGCGCCGCTCGATCGCTAAGATCTGCTCTGCCTCGCCGACCGGCGGAGCAACCGCTAACGCTTCCTCCAAGCGCGGCGTGCCCATCAAGATGCACACACCGCCCAGCGCTTCAAAGCCGCGCGACTCGTAGAGCGGGCGGCCGAACGCAGTCGCGACTAGGCCGACGATAGGTAGCGAGCGGCTGTCCGCTTCACTCAACAGCCCATCTAGAATAGCCGCGCCGATGCCCTGCCGCTGCGCGTCCGGTGCGATCAACATCTTGGCAATCGAGCCCGCGCCTTGGTACAGCCCGAGCGCTCCTTGCCCAATCAATTCTCCGTCGCGTCGCGCGCCCAAAACCAGCGCGGCCTCGTGAATCACTCGCCACTCGGCCTCGGTGTCAAGCCAGCCCACGGAGTTGCTGAGCCGAACATTGCTCGGAATGTCGGCGGCTGACAGCGTCTCGACCACGGGCTCGCTCATCCCAGACCCCGCTTGTTCAACAACCGTTCGAGCTCCGCAAAATCGAGCCCCAGAAAGCTGTCGACGCGAGCGTCAGCCTCTGCCAAGTGCGCGTCCGACGCACAATAAGCGCCGAACCCGAGCACGAACATGCCGGCCGCGCGCGCCGCGGCAATACCGCGCGCCGAATCCTCAATCACCAGACAGGTACGAGGCGGGACACGCAACGCGGCCACTACGGCCAAAAACAAATCCGGCGCGGGCTTCGCGCGCTCGGCGTCCTCGCGACACAGGGCCACGTCCAACCACGGCGCGAGGCAATAAAGGTCGATCACGGCGTTCATGCGCTTGCGCGAGCCGGACGTCGCGACCGCGATCTGCAGGTTGGCGTCGCGCAGCTCCTCCAGCAGCTCGATCAATCCCGGCGAAAGCAGTGTCTGATCGTATGCCGCGATTTCGCGATCTTCGTCGTAACTGCCTGCGTAGAACTCGACTGGGCTGGGCAGGCGATAGCGCTCTTTGACGTAGCTCCAAAATTGCAGCTCGCTCGCGCCGACTAGATCTTCCAACTCGGACACGTTGAGCCGTACGCCGTGCTTGGCTGCAGCCTCCACGAGCGCGCGGTTGGCCGCGGCTTGGCTATCGAGGACGACGCCATCCATGTCGAAGATGACGGCGGTCAGTGCTGGAATGGGCAACGTCACAACGGCACACCCAAAACCGGCGCCACTCCCCACTGATTCATGTGAGTACTCCTTAGTCGCCGTCGCCCGAGATGCTCCAGTCCTCACCCGCGGACTCGCCCTTCGGGCTCGGCAGGGGCTCGCCGTTGGGGCCGTCGCGGCGCACGATCATCGTGGTGCGCGTCGCGCTGTCGTCGCTTTCCCGCGCCACGACCGTAATCACGTTGATGCCAGGCTGTAGCTCGGTGTCGATCGAAAACTTGAGCTTGGTCGGGTCCGCGGCCTTGCGATTGGACTGATAGAACACCTTGCGGGGTCCCACGAAAATGAAGGCGTCCAGGACGCGGTCGCCATCGGTAGCTTGGCCTTCGATGTGCACCTTGTCCTCGCGCGTCGCGAGCTTGGCCGGCGTGACCTCGAGCAGCGGCGGAGAGTGCGACAGGCGCGGGCGGTAGCCAACTTTCTCGGTCGCCGCGGCGTTGTCTTTCACCGTCTTCGTTTCGACGAAGCCGAAACGGTCGTCGCCCAAGTTGACCTTGGTGAAGTTGCCGAAGGTACCGAGCTTGTCCAGGACGCTGCCCTTGTCGACCTCGCCCACTACGGCGGCCGCCGCGAGCGGCTGGCCGCGCACCGGCGCCGCTGCCGCAAACGACACCTTGCCCTGTGCCTTGATGATGGACAGCGGGCTCTTGGCGATCGGCAGTGTCACCTTCTCGGTCGACACCACGCGCAGCTCGCGATCCGCCACGCTAAGCTCGAAGTTGATGTTGCTCTCGCTGAGCTCATCGAGCACATCGAAGGTGAAGGCCACGTTCTTCACCTCGCCCGGCTTCATGTTCGAGATGTCGAAGCGTCCGTTGTGAATCAAGAGGCCGTCGCCGGTCAGATTCCGAATGTTGGCTTGCGTGTCGTACGAACGGCCTTTGCCGACATTCTTCACCGCGAGGTACACGGTGGCGCCTTCGCCTTTGGCGAGCTGGCCGTCGCCGTTGCCCGGGCGGTTATCTACGATCTCATAGTTGTACGCAAAAATCGGCTGCGGCAGCGCGTTGAGCGTGGGCCGCACTTCGGCGTCCGGTGGCGCTTCGGCGCCCTCGGCGAAGAAGCGCACCTTCACGACGTCCGCGCGCGCATCGGCTTCGAGCGGCACTTTGCAGACGCGCTTGGCGTTGTCTGGCGTAGGCGCGCTGGAACCCGGCTTGTGGCCGTCAACGTCACAGAAGCCGAGCGGCGCCGTCGCGGTCTTGGTCTCACCCGGGAGGATCTTGCCGAACGCGAACTCTTTCTCGTCGTAGTACGCGCCGTCGCTCTTGGTGCTGGCGCGTACTTGGTACGCCGGGCTCGTGCCCTTGTTCTTGACCGAGACCTTGAGCATTACCTGATCGCCCGCAGCGAAGGTGTCGTTCGGGTGATCGGTGCTGACGTGCACCTCGTAGTCGCTGGCCTTCGGCGGAGTCGCGTAGTCCTTGGGCGGCGCGCTCCAGTCGATGCCGAGCTTGCCCAAGTCGGCGCCCACGGCCTCGACCTCGGTTTGCTGCAGCTTGTCCATGAAATCTTTGGCGCTGTGCACCTCGTCTAGGCGCTTGCCTGGAGCGAGACGACCCGCCAAGTCACGCGCGAGCTTGATTGGGAAATCGAGCTCGAACTCGTCCTCCATATCGCCGCCGCGGTCGCGGATGTCAGCACGCTCTTTTTCAGGCAAATTATAGCGCAAACGCACCGACGGCTGGTCGTTGGCGCGGGTCGCGGTGTTGGACAGGCTCTTGGTTAGGTCGCGCTCGCGCAGCCCGTGCGCGTTGCGATACAAGTCCATCTCCAACGTGTCCGCCGTCATCGGATCGAGCTCGATGTCCGGCGCCACGCCGACGCCTTGAATCGATACGTCACCAGGCGTCAGGTACTGCGCGATGGTCAGCTTCAACGCCGCGTTCTCCGGCGTGACATGTGGGAACACGAGCTGCACGCTGCCCTTGCCGAACGTCGTTTGTCCGACGATCACTGCGCGGTCCAAGTTCTTCAGTGCGCCCGCGACGATCTCGCTGGCGCTCGCCGACGAGCCGTTGACCAAAACGACGATCGGATAGTTGGGCTCGGTGCCCTTGCGCACGGCGCGCTTTTCTTCGCGGCCCTCCGAGGCGCCGACTGTGGCCACGATCACACCGTCGTCCAGGAAGCGGTCGGCGACGCGCGCGGCTTGGTCGAGCAAACCGCCCGGGTTGCCGCGCAAATCCAAGACCAACGCCTTGAGCTTCTCTTTCTTGTGCAGATCCGCGAGGGCTTCGTCCAGCTCGTCGGAAGTGCTGGCCTGGAACTGCTTCAAGCGCACGTAACCAACGCCGTTGCCGAGGCCGCGATAATCGACCGATTTCACCTGGATCTCTTCGCGCACCAGCTCGAACGGGCGCGAGCCGGTCCAGCCGTCGGTGCTATCACGGTGCACCCAAATCGTGACTTTCGAGCCGGGATTGCCCCGTAAACGGTTGACCGCGTCGTCCAGAGGCATGTTCAACGTGGACTCGTTGTTGATCTTGGTGATGCGGTCGAGGCGCTTCAAGTTGGCGCGCCCGGCCGGCGTGCCCGGCATCGGACGCATCACGGTCAACATCTGATCACGCACGGAGATCACGATGCCCAGGCCGCCGAAGTGGCCGGACGTGGACAGGTTCATCTCGCGATACGCTTCGGGGCTCAAGAACACGCTGTGCGGGTCGAGCGTACGCAAAATGCCGTTGCACGCCGCGTACTCGACGTCACGCAAATCGACTTCAGTGTCCTTCAGGTTGGCCTGCAAGAACGCGAACACTTCGCGCAAGCGCGCGGCCACGTCCCATGGCCCCTGAACATTGTCGATGTGGAACGAGGCCGACTCGGTATCGACCTGCACCTTCACGGTGTTCGACTTGTCCTCGTGCAGGACAATCACCTGGGCGACTTCTTTTTGGATCTCGTTGACCGCGCTCAGGAACATCTGCCGCGGCTTGACGCGACTCGGGTCGACGTACTTCGTGCGGATCGTGTTCAGCGTCTCGTTGACGGCAACGAGCTGCGTCAGATCATACGGCGCCTTGGGCTGCCCCGGGCTCGTGACCGCGTGCGCTACCTCGAGCCCACGCCACAAACCACCGGTGCCGAACTGCAGCGCAAAGTACGACGCGAGCGCAAACACCGAGAGCACGACCAGCGCCCGACCGAGGCGCGGAAGAATTCGCATCCGGCGAGTATAGCGCGAGCAATCCCGCCCAAACGGCTCGATTTTATTCCCCGGAGGCTTCGCCTTTTCCGACTTTGACCGCGGAATTCCCAGCCCCGACGGCCTCCGCGGGGGGCTTGACCGGATCCGGGTCCCTGACCTCGACCGAGGGCGATTTTTCGTCCCGCTTGATCGAGTAGCGCACTAGCGCTCGCAGGGTGCGGTTGCGCTCGACGTTGCCCAGCATCAGCTTCACGTCCTCGTACACCGACGGGTCGACCAGAAGCGCGCCCAGCGTGCCCTTTCCGGCACGCACATCGCTCATGATCTGGCGAAAATCAGTCGAGGCTTGGTTTAAATTGCTCATCATCTGCTGCGAAGCGTCGTCGCCGTAAATGACGCTGTGCGCGAGGCCATTGCCTTCGCGAACGCCTTTGAGCGTGGTCGTGAGCTCGTCGGCGACATTGCCGAACTTGGCAATCGCCTTCGAGCCGTCCTCGCCATACACGACCTCGTGCGCGAAACCTGGCCCGGACGTCACTCGGCCCAAGATCTGATTCACGTTCTGCGTTGTCTGCTGCAGCTGAGTCGACGTCTGCTCGAGGTTGGCGATCAAACCGGAGAGCCGCGCGGACTCGGCCGGGTCGTGCAGCAATTTGCCGACGTAGCCGTCCCCGTGATCGACAGAGCCCAAAATGCCGGCCAACGAGGCCATAGACGAGCGAACATCCCCCTGGAACTTCTCGTCCGATAGCGAATTGGTCGCGTGCTCCAGGTTCGTCACCACCTTCTCGACCTGCGTCGAGATGTTGCTGAAGCGCGTGATCATCTTGCTCAGATCTTCAGCGGTCTGCGACGGAATGAGCGTGCCCTCGGGCAACTCGGCTTTGCCCGGAGTTCCCACGCTAATCACGATCATCTTGTCGCCGAGCAAGCCTTTGCCCTCGATAGTCGCGACGCTATCCGTGCGAATACGCCGCGCGTCTTCCAAGGAGACCGATATGCGCACGTGGATGTTCTTGTCGGTCGCGTCCTTGCCGTAGTCGACCCCGACCACCGCGCCGACGTTCACACCGCCCATGCGCACCGGCGATCCGCGGACCAAGCCCTGTACGTCCTCGAACTCGGTCGCGTAGCTGGCCTTACGTTCGAACAGCCCGCGCTCATCGCCAATCAGAAAGATCACGGCTCCGAACGCGGTTAACCCCGCGAGCACGAACGCGCCAACCTTCACGTCCTTCGACGACACCATCTGCTAAAGCTTACCTGCGGCCCGCTCTCCAAAACGGCAAAGGAGAAAAACCGCTAAGACCGGCAGGATACCCGAGCCGACCGCGCTCTGCCGTCGCTTTTTTTGCCACGGTGTATTTCAGCTGTATCAGAACGAAAACCGCCGCTCAGCCGGTGGTCAGCTGTTGAGCAGCGTCTCAACGTCCTCTTTGACGGGCGCGCGGCCTTCGATGAAGTCAGAAACACGCTGGTCCTTGGAGGCCTTGAACTCGTCCACCGTGCCGTAGGCGATGATTCGACCGCCGCGCACCATGGCGATGTGATTGCTGATCTCGAAAGCGCTCTTCATGTCGTGTGTAACGACGATGCTCGTGATTTTGAGCTTCTGCTGCAGTCCCGTGATCAGGTGATTGACGCGCGCAGTGTTGATCGGATCGAGCCCGGTCGTCGGCTCGTCGTACAAGAGCACCTCCGGCTGCACGGCAATCGCGCGCGCCAGACCGACACGCTTCCTCATGCCGCCCGACAAATCGCCGGGCGCCAGGTTCTCGATGCCCGGCAGGTCGACCAAGCTGAGCGCCCAATTCACGCGCTCAGCGCGCTCCGCCTTGGTCATCTTGTCGCGGAAGTGCTCTTCCAAGCCGTAGGCCACGTTCTCACCAACGTTCAGCGAGTCGAACAACGCCGCGCCTTGAAACAGCATCGCGATGCGCCGACGCACCAGCGAGAGCTGCTGTTCGCCCATGCGCGTCGTATCTTCACCGTCGAAGGTGATCGTGCCTGCGTCTGCGTGCAAGAGGCCAATCAGCATCTTGAGCATGACGCTCTTGCCCACGCCGGACCCGCCGCAGATCGTCAGCACTTCGCCGCGCGCCACCTTCAGATTGAGCCCCGAGTAGATGACCTTCTGCCCAAAGGCCTTCTTGATACCCTTGAACTCGACGATCGGATCGGTGCTCACCCCTTCACCCTTGCACCCCTTCGGGTGTCTCGAAGCGAGTCGGGTGCCTCGAAGCGAGTCGGGTACTCGGGGCGAGTTGGGCTGGCCATGGGCGCGCCTAGTCTAATATCTTCTCGAGCTTGAGCTCGATGGCGTTCCCACCGCGGTAGCGATCCGGGCGCAATTTGCCGACAACAGCGATTTTGCCCGTCAGCGAGCTGGCACGATCGCCGAGCGAAATCCCGAAGGCTCCGAGCCGTGTGCCGCCCTCGAGCTCGAGCTCGAGCTTCAAGTGCCCGCCATTCACCTGGCGCGCCGATAGCACGGTGGCCTCGAGCGCGAGGCTCGGCGATTCGTTGCCCGCGCCGCACGGCTCGAGCATGTACAGATCGCTCAGCACGCGTGACGGGGCGTCGCCGAGCGCTAGCCAAGACAAGGCATTCGCGTCCTGTGCTTGACTTGGGTTTTGTGGGGGCGGCTGAGCCGCACAAGCTGCTTCGAAGCAAGCGCGCAGCTCGCCCAAGCGCGAAAACTCGACCTCCGCGCCGGCCGCGGCTTGGTGACCCCCAAAGCGGATCAGAATGTCCTTGGCCGCGCTCAGGGCGTCGAACAAGCGCGAGCCCGCGGGACCGCGCACCGAAGCGCGGCCGTGTCCATTCGTGAAGCCGATTGCCACCACCGGACGCTTGAAGCGATCCGCCAAGCGCCCCGCAACGATGCCCACGATGCCGTGATTCCAGCCCTCTCGACCGATCACGATCGCCGCGCGTTCGGCCCAGCCTTCGCTCTCGATCTCGGCTAGCGCTTCTTCGATCATGTGCTCCTGCAGGAGCTTGCGCTCGCTCGAACGCTGCTCGATTTCCGCAGCCAGCGAGTACGCTTCCTCGTTGGTCTTGGCCATCAAGAGCTTCACGGCGATGTCCGCCGAGCCCAAGCGCCCCGGCGCATTCAAGCGCGGTGCGATCCGGAACGCGACGTCTTCGGCGGTAATGGGCGTTTGACCGTCGAGCTTGGCCAACTCGAACAGCGCGCGAATACCAGGACGGCGCGCCTCGCCGAGCACACGCAATCCGGCGCGAACGAGCGCACGGTTGTCACCGTCCAGCGGCGCGACATCCGCGATCGTGCCGATCGCCACCAAGTCAAGCCAACGCCGCAGATCGAGCTCACGCCCCAACGCAGTGCGCAGCGCGGCACCGACCGACAACGCCAAGCCACACGAAGCCAAACCCTTATACGGAAAGCCGCATTCCGGCCGATGCGGATTCAAGAACGCCAGCGCCGGCAACGCCTCTTCCGGCACCAAATGGTGGTCGATCACCACGCAGTCGACCCCAGCGCCCTGCACTCGAGCCAGCGAGACGTGATCTGAGGACCCGCAATCGCAGGTGACGAGCAGCCGAGCACCGCTAGCCAGCACCTTGTCGACCGCGGCCGCAGAAACTCCGTAACCGCCCTCGAAACGGCTCGCAATGAACGTCTGCGCCTTGCCGCCCAGGGCCTCGATCACCTCGGTCATGATCGCCGCCGACGTCATCCCGTCGCAGTCGTAGTCGCCAAAAACCGCGATCTGCTCGCCCCCGCGAATTGCAGCCGCGATCCGCTCGGCAGCGAGCGAGCGATCCGCCATCTTGTCCGGAGCACTGAGCTCCGAGAGCCGCGGATTCAGGAAGCGCCGCGTGGCCTCGATGTCCGCGTGGCCTCGACGCTCGAGCAACTCAGCAAGCGTCACTGACACGCCCAAACCAAGCGCCAGCTCGCGAGCCCGCGCACTCGGCGCCGAGCGTACACGCAGCTCGGACTGCTCAGGCAACTCAGCATGCGAAGGGGTCAAGGCACGACTCTTCCAACATGGCGCACCAACACTGTCAATCCATCGGCCGTCGGGGGATTCTCCCCCGCGCCCGCTGAAGTGCCCCCTCCGGGGATCACGAGGCGTGCAATTCAGCGCCCACCTCCCGAGTTTGGGGTCCCGGCCTCCGTCGTCGGGGGATTCTCCCCGCGCCCGCTGAAGTGCCCCCTCCGGGGATCACGGGGCG
>DATCFJ010000859.1:0-3594 GCA_036509605.1 Polyangiaceae bacterium
TGCTCGGCCAATGCGGGGTCGGTTGCAGTTGGCGACCTGAACGGAGACGGCAAGCCCGATCTCGTCGTCACGAGCGCTATCGTCAGCATCTTTCTGAACAACGGCGACGGCACGTTTGCGGATGCCATCAGCGTTGCGGCAGGCATGAGTCCAGCATCGGTGGCTATCGGAGACTTCAACGGAGATAGTAAGCCTGACCTCGCTGTCGCGAACGACGACGGCAACGTCAGCATTCTGCTAGGCAACGGGAAGGGAACCTTTGGCAGTGCCTCGCCCTACCCGGCTGGCGCTCATCCTTCGTCGGTCGCCACTGGCGACTTGGATCGCGACGGCAAGTTGGATCTGGCAATCGCGAACAAGGGCGCCGGCAATGTAAGCGTGCTGCTCGGGAACGGCGACGGCACGTTCGCAAAAGCGGCCAGCTACGGCGCCGGGGACAACCCCATAGCCATTGGCATTGCTGACTTGAACGGCGATTGCAAATTGGATCTCGCCGTCGCGAATGCTGGGGGGAAGGTGAGCGTGTTGCTGAACACTTCTCGCTGAGCGTCTTTGGGCCTCGTCGCGCTTCTCGGTCTGTAGCCGGTGCTCAATCTCACACACGAAAACGCGTTGCTCAAACGGCGCGCCTACGGCAACAAGACCGGCGGGCCCACACCAACGAGCTGCAGCTCGGGTTAGGTGATCTGCTCAACGATGAGAAGGCGCTGCAAAAGCAGCTCGATGCAGCTGTCACTGAAGCGCAGGGTCCGGGTGGTGACGACGCTGCGCCGCCTCCGTAACATTGGTGCGAGGTCCACCGCCCCGGCTCGTATCGCCGCTCGCGGGATTCATGAAAACTACAACGCAATCCCGACGATCGTGAACTCGAACGTAGCGAGCCAGCATCTGTTGCGCCGCGATTCCCTCAGGAATACTTTCGCTCTAATAGAACATCGAGGCACGGCGTGCCGACTACAGGCTTCGTGCCAGACCCACTGTAACGCAGCGTGGGAGCGTTTTCGCCGTGGCGATTCGGGTTTGAGCCAGCTCACCAGGCCGGACAGTTCAGTGATTGAAGTCGAGGTGCAGCCGGATGTGGCTTCGCCCGGGCCGCGTTGAACGTGGAAGAACACGCACGAGCCTGCCCCCGGGACGGCATCCGGCGCGTTCTGCGCAATCACGAAGCCGAGCCGGAAAAGGCCGTCCGCTCGCAACATCGGGCTCGTGGGTCCAGGATCGATGATGCGATTGCAGAAGGGCGAGCGCGGATCTTCCACGCAGTCGGTGTGTGCGTGAATCGGGATGTATTCGAAGCCGGGGGCAGCGCTTTCCGGCGCGGTCTCCGCGTAACCAAAGAGCGGACCCAGGCGAAAGATGCCGGCGGGTGTGCGACCATCGCCCTCGTTCTTCTGCGGACCTGGCTCGAGCGGTTGCAGGCCTCGCCCCCAAGCCATGCCATGCCTTCCGACGTTCACCGGCACGGTCTCGCCGACAGGATGCCAGTTCCCACCCGCTTGCCGCTCGTAGCGCTGCGCGAGCGCGCCCGTTGCCAACCAAGCCGTACTTCTAACCAGCAGGATCTGCAGGCTTTCAGCTGGAATGGGCGCCTGCCGCGCGCCAGGCGGGGCTGGCTCAGCGCTGCGTGAGGGCCGACTCACGGCGAGCGACAAGGCCAGTGCGACCAGGTATCCGAAGCGAGGTAAGCGTGAGCTCATGCGAAATGGACTGTGCGGGTGGGCGCGCCCGAGCTTGGGTTGAACCGCGTCGATACGTCAAATCGACGGCTGTAGCGGCAACGATTACAATTGGCAACAATGCGTGGCGGTCGCGCAAGCGCTGGCTCAGACTGACACCGCGCGCCGCGCGTGAGGGAGAAAGCCGAGCTTCGAGCCGGCACGCTGTTTGCTAGCGTTTAGAGGATACATGTTCATCCTGCAAACGAAGTGGCTGCGCGCCGCCCTCTTGGTCACGGTTTCCTTGGGAGCGACGTGCTGCGGCGGAAAGCACACGTGCGCGCCGCCGCCGTGTCCTGCCCCAGGAACTTTCGACGAGGCTTCGTGTTCTTGCGCTTCGTCTGGCTCCCCTTCCGCCGCCGCCGGTTCGGGGGGTGCTGGCACGACGTTGCCAGCGTGCTCCGGAGTGGTCCCGCAGAGCAATCAAAGCGAACTTTGCAGGACCTCCTCCGATTGCAGTGACGGCTACCGCTGCGCTGCGCCTGGGTCGCCGAATTGCGCGGGAATCCCCGCGTCCGCATGCCAATCAGATGCAGATTGTGGTGCCCGGCAGATTTGCCGTGCCGATTCGAACCCGTGCGGCGGCTTTGAATGTGTGCCCGCTTGTAGCGCGGAGTCTTGCGCGAGCAGTGAAGTGTGCGGCGCGGACGGTCATTGTCAGGCGCTCACTTGCAGTGCTGGCTACCAATGTCCGACGGGCTCGCAATGCAACCAGGGCATCGGCGCAGATCCCCACGGCTGCAACGTGCCGCGCTGTGACGAGACAGCGAGCTGTCCCGAGGACGAGGTGTGCGACCCGACGAGCTCGACCGCCGACGGCTGCGCTCCTCGGACCTGTACCAGTGACGCCGACTGCGACTGCGGCGCGTGCATCCTGGGGCAATGTCAGAAGGAGCTTTTCGTGTGCGTGCCCGCTTTGCTCTAGCGGACCTTTTGCGTGCCAGAAGCAGCTCGCGCGCGGCGGGTCCTGCGCGCGAGCTGTTCCAAGAGCACCACGGCGTTGTTGTGCTCGGCGTCGTGGGACGAGAAAACGAGCGTGAGCGTCCCTTTCGAAGCGCGGGCTGACAGCGCTTTGAGCGCGTCGCGCGCGGGGGTCATGCGCAACTCGTCGAGGTAGCGCTGCTTGAACTCAGCCCACCGCTCTGGATCGTGGCTGAACCATTTGCGGAGCTCCGTACTGGGCGCGATGTCTTTCAGCCATTCATCCAGCGCCAGATCTTGCTTGCGTATTCCACGCGGCCACAACCGCTCGACTAGCACGCGATAGCCGTCACCTCGCGCCGCTGGCTCACACCGAGTGCGATGAGCCTCACGCCAGTCGCTTGCGCCTGAGCTTGCGTGAGGGCGCTTGCGATGAGCAGCGGCCCATCCTCCTTTGGTCGTCCGTGGCGCGACCGCCGCCGGGCTGCGGCTGGTGTCCGCCTCACATTTTCTGCGCAGCGAATCGTTCGGAAAGCTAGACCAATATCTGCCCTCCGGGCCGGGCCTCTTCTGAGGCACAAGGAGTCCCCGTCGACGAACTTGCTCACGAGGCTCCACGACGAAGACCGATTCGTCGCTCGGCCCACTTCAACGGCGCCGATGGCGATGCCCTGTCGTGGCTTCGGTGAAGCGACGTTGCCAATCATCGGAATTCGTCGTTTGGGTCGTTCTTTCGGGTTTGTCGCGGCAATCGCCGCACTCTTTCAGGCGAACACATTCGCCGAGATGATCGTCCTGTTCGGTAGCTACGCCACGAGGCGGTGATCGTGCTCAGCGAACGTCACCTCCTCGCGCTTGGTCAGACAGGATGCGCTACTACTGCTAGGGTCGCCCTCACATGTCGCTCCGCGGCGATGCGCCCGCTATGCGCGCCGTCGAACCCATCGGCAGCGGGCCC
>DATCFJ010000860.1:0-3290 GCA_036509605.1 Polyangiaceae bacterium
CGAGCCCACCGCTTCTTCGGCCTGCGCGGTGGCGTCGAGGCCGTGCTCTGGGGCGAAGATCAGACGCGGCGAAGCGCCCAGCTCCTCGAGCACGCTGAGGACGTGCCGGCCGCGCCGGTCCACCGCGGCCGCGTGCGTCAGCACGCCCAAACGACTCCCACGCAAGCGACGGCGCAAGCCGGAGAGCTGGCTCGTGAACAGTTGGTCGACTCCGCAAAGCATGGTGAGTAGTCCTTCTCGTTGGTGGCGGCTGGAGTCTAGTTGGCCCTCTGCCGGCCTGCCGAGGTTCGAGAACCTGCGGGATTCCCTATCAGATTCGCGGGGATAACGGAAATTGACCGGTGCACTGCCTGCTATGCAGCAGTTGCAGGATCGGGGTGCCTAGGGTAGCATTTTTTGCACAGTGCGCCGCGTCCTAGTTGTCGATGACGAAGAGAATATACGCCTAGTCCTGCGGACTCTGCTGAGAAGGCACGGCTACGAGGTCGAGACCGCCGAAAGCGGCGAGGACGCCCTAGGGATGGTCGACTCCTTCGGTCCGGACGTGGTGCTGACCGACGTGCGCATGCCCAAGATGGGCGGCCTCGATTTGCTGACTACGCTCAAAGCCAAGGGCAACGAGGCCACGGTGATTGTGATGAGCGCGTACGGGAACATGGACCTCGCCCTCGAGGCCATGAAAGCCGGCGCCTACGACTACGTGCAAAAGCCGTTCAAGCCCGACGAGATCGTGCTGGCGCTACGCAAGGCGGAAGAACGCGAGCTACTCCGCCGCGAGAACCGCGCGCTGCGCGACGAGATCCGCAAAGAGCACCGCTTCGAAGACATCCTGGCCAAGAGCCAGAAGATGCAAGACATCTTCCGCACCATCTCCAAAATCGCGGAGTACAAGACCACCGTGCTCGTCGCGGGCGAGAGCGGCGTGGGCAAAGAGCTGGTTGCGCGCGCGATTCATCATCGCAGCACGCGCCGCGGCGGCAATTTCGTGGCCGTGAACTGCGGCGCGATTCCCGAGAACCTGCTGGAGAGCGAGCTGTTCGGGCACAAGAAGGGCTCGTTCACCGACGCTGTGCAGGATCGCCGAGGGTTGTTCGAAGAAGCCGACGGCGGCTCGTTGTTCCTCGACGAAATCGGCGAGCTGCCGCTCGCGTTGCAGGTAAAGCTCTTGCGCGTGCTGGAGGACGAAAAAATCCGGCGCGTGGGCGACGTGCGCGACATCAAAATCGACGTGCGCATCATCACCGCCACGCACCGCGATTTGCTAGCCGAAACCAAGGCCGGGCGCTTCCGCGAGGACCTGTTTTACCGTCTGAACGTGCTGCCGATCCTGGTGCCCCCGCTGCGCGATCGGCGGGAGGATATTCCGCTACTGATCGACCATTTCGTGGCGCGCAACAACGTGCGCCTGGGCACGTCGATCCGCGGGCTCGACACCGAAACACGGCGCTTGCTCTTCGAGTACGCTTGGCCGGGCAACGTGCGCGAGCTGGAGAACACGATCGAGCGCGCCATGGTGCTCGCCGAGGGTGATCAAATCGTCGCTCAGGATTTGCCGGACCGCTTACGCGAAGCGCGCGACCCCGTCCAAATGCAGCTGGCTAGCGGCGAGCTGAGCGTGAAAAAAACAATGCGCATCGTCGAGGAGATTTTGATTCGTCGCGCGCTGCAACGCACCAAGGGCAACCGCACGCGCGCGGCCGAAGTGCTCGAGATCAGCCACCGCGCGCTGCTCTACAAGATCAAAGACTACTTGATCACCGATCTCTGATCGCCGCTGCTACTTCGTCCGCGGTCTTCGGGATCGCACTGGTGAGCACTTCACAACCGGAGTCGGTGACGAGCACGTCGTCCTCGATGCGGATGCCGCGGACGTCGGCAAAGCTTTGCAGGCGCCGGCGATCCAGCGCGCTCTCCAGCCCGCCCACTTCCGCGATGTTCGAGAGTAGCGCGGGGATTTGGTAAAAGCCGGGCTCGATGGTGACGCACATGCCGGGCCGCAAATCGCGATCCAGTCGCAGATAGCGGTCGCCCGCGCTCTCACTGCGCACGCGGCCGGGCGCGTAACCCGCCCGATCCCCGAGGTCTTCCATGTCGTGCACGTCGAGGCCGAGCAGATGCCCGATGCCGTGTGGGAAGAACAGCGCGGCCGCGCCACGCGCGTACAAGTCCTGCAAATCTCCGCGGAAGATGCCCAAATCAAGCAACCCGCGCAGCAGCTCGAGGCCAGCTGCGCGATGCACGTCGAGGTAGCGCACTCCGGGCTTCACCGCGGCGATCGCGGCGAGTTGCGACGCGAGCACGGCGTCATATAGCGCGCGCTGCGACGTCGAGAATTCGCCGCGCGCCGGCCAAACGCGCGTCACGTCCGAGGCCCAGCCCTCCGGCGTTTCCGCGCCCACGTCGGCCAGCAATAGATCGCCCATGTCGAGCAAGCCGTCGTGGCGCTCATTGTGCAAGACCTCGCCGTGCACGGTGACAATCGAATTGTACGAGCAAGCGCAGCCCGAAGCGACAATCGCCGCTTCCATCGCCGCGCGCACTTGGTACTCGCGTTGACCCGGGCGCGTCCCGCGCATACCGGCGCGGTGCGCGCGATCCGCAACCAGCGCAGCAAAACGCATTTGCTCAATCGCGGCTTCGTCGTGACATAGACGAATCTCGATCACCGCGTCACCGAGCTCGCGATCTCGGCCTTCTAGCTCGAAGCCCGAGCCGTGAATCACGTCGCGGCCGACGAGCTCGCTTTGCCAAATCGAGCTCTCTGCGTCTTGTGCAGGTAACGTCGCAAGCTCATCCTGCAGCTTGAATTCCTCGATCGGACGCACGTCGATCTCGAGCTCGCGCGAGAGGTCGTCGAGGCTCGGCTGTTTGCCGCCCCACAGCTCGGCCTCGGGGTCGGGCCACGGCGCGAATAGCGTGCTGCGACCCGGTTCGATCAGCAACGCAGAGCCTTCCAGCTGGCGACCCAGGAAATACAAGAAATGGCTCTCCGCTCGAAACGGATAGCGGTTGCCCGCAAAATTGCGCGGCCGCGACAGCCCCGAAACGAACAACGCTGGTCCGGAAAATTCTGCAGAAAGGCGATCGCGGCGCGCAGCGAAGGCAGCAGGGGCCGTGACGGGTGCGCTCATCGGGGCGAGTCTACAGCGATCGGCCCCCGCGAGCTGCTCGTCACTCGTGGAAGATTTCCCCCGAGTGAGTGGCATTCTGGGTCGACGTCCGAACCCTGGGGAGCTAGCGAGGCGTTGCTTGAGCAGTCGATCAATGCGGCTAGTTTCCAATGCTTGCGC
>DATCFJ010000861.1:0-5640 GCA_036509605.1 Polyangiaceae bacterium
CTCGCCATCGGCGTGAATCGGCTGTTCAGCAAGGCCCTGCGCGCCATCGGCGGCGAGCCTCCGGTCGACGAGGTCAGCGTCGAGATGGCTCAGTACTACTGGTACTGTAGCGCCGACAAAGCCGAACGCGAGCTCGGCTTCAGCGCGCGGGACCCCGGCGAGACCCTGCGCGAAACCGTGGCAGACTTGATCGCGCGCAAAGTGGTATTCCCCAAGCGCACGACCCGGGTTTCCGGCTTTGCCTGACGCAAGCCGCGGCCAAGATACGCTGACTAGCGCTTCCGCTTGAGGACGTCGGTGCGCGGCGGACCGGCGATCGGCTTCTTTGCGGCTGGCGCAGCGGTTACGAGCTTCTCGCGCATCAAATCGCCCAGGCTGCCGAAGCCCCGCGTTTCCGGTGGTTTCGGCTTCTTCTGCGGTGCCGCTTTGGCCGCGGGCTCTTCCTCGGCGGCCGCCCCTGTGCCGTTGGCGAAGTCGCGGAAGTTTTGCTCTTCTTCGACGCGCGCGACGCTGGTCGCGCTGAAGCGGAGCTTGCCCTGCGCGTTCGCATCGAGGACGACGACCGGAAACTCCTTGCCGACCGGGAACAGCTTGCGGTGATCCGAGCCTGGGGGCAGCGGCAGCTCGCGCAGCGGGATCAAGCCGTCACCCTTGGAGGTAGACACGAACACGCCGAACTTCTCGACGCGGGTGACGCGGCCGCTCAGCACCTCATTCGCGCGCGGTTGCTCACCCGGGGGCGCGGCCTGGCCGAGCGCTTTCAGGAGTGAGCCCTCGAAGCGCGGCTCGACCACGCTGACCTTTAGCCGGTCACCGACTGCGACTCGCACTTTGCCGTCCTCGCCGAGCAGCTCGATGCGCGGGATGCGGCCGTCGGTGAGCGTCCCGACGTCGACGAACACGGTGTCGCTGGCGATCTGCATGACCGTGGCGTCGAGCACCTCACCGCGGCTGAGGCGGCGCCGAGCGCGATCGCTGCCGCCCTCGGTGGTCATCAGGGACGCAAAACTGTCGGTTGGCATGGGCAGGAGCATGCCACCGCAGGTGGAATGCACAAGCGCGGAATTGCCGATTATTTGCTGCGAGCGCCGAGCCGGATGGAACGTGCGACCGTGATCGCGGTCATGTGCACGATGGCGTCCACGTTCGCGCCTTGCTGGAGCACGTTCACTGGCTTCTTCATGCCGAGCACGATCGGGCCAATCACGTCGCCGTCACCGATCACGCCGAGCAACTTGTAAGCGGCATTGCCGGCGTCCAAGTTCGGGAAGATGAGCACGTTGGCGGCGCCTTTCAGGCGGCTGAACGGGTAGGGAGCGCGCGCGTCTTCGTCCAAGGCGACGTTGGCTTGCATCTCGCCCTCGATCATCAGCTCCGGCTTCTTGGCTTTGACGATCGCGGTGGCGGCCGCCACTTTTTGCGACTGCGCGTGCGGCGCGTCGCCGAAATTGGAGAACGAGAGCATCGCCACACGCGGCTCGAGTCCCAGGTCGACGACGGTCTCCGCCGCAAGCATTGCGATTTCCGCGAGCGTTTCGGCGTCAGGGTCGATATTGATGGTCGTATCTGCCAAAAAGCGCACACCGCTCTTGGCGATCACCATGTACATGCCGGCGGCGCGTCGCACGCCCTCGCTCATGCCGATGATCTGTAGCGCCGGGCGGATCGTCGCCGGGTAGTCCTGACGCACACCTGCGACCAGGCCGTCCGCGTCGCCGAGCTCGAGCATCATCAGCCCGAACGCGGTGCGCGAGCGGCGGATCTCCTTGTACGCAGCGTGGCGCGTGACGCCTTTGCGCTCGCGCTTCTTCCAATAGCCGTCGACGTAAGCGTCGAGCCGGTCGCTCTGGCGCGGATCGACGATGGTCACTTGATCCAAGTGCAAGCCGAGCTTGCGCGCTTGCTCGTGGATACGATCGGGGACGCCGAGCAGCACCGGTTGCGCGATGCCCTCTTCGAGCACGCGTTGCGCGGCGCGCAAGATATTGTCGCTTTCCGACTCGGGAAACACGATGCGCCGTGGATCGCTCTTGGCCGTTTCGGTGATGTTCCACAGCACGCGGCGCGCGGGCGAAATCGTGCGATACAGCCGCTCGCGGTACTCTTCGACGTCGATCTTGTCGCGCGCCACGCCGCTCGCCATCGCCGCTTCAGCGACTGCGGGCGCGACCCAGTACAAGACGCGATTGTCGAAGGGCTTGGGGATGATGTACTCGCGACCGAAGCGCATGCGGTTTCGACCGTACGCGCGTAGTACGTCGTCGGGCACGTCTTCACGCGCCAGCCGGGCGATGGCTTCGGCCGCCGCGACCTTCATTTCCTCGCTGACTGAGGTGGCGCGTACGTCCAGCGCACCGCGGAAGATGTACGGGAAGCCGAGCACGTTGTTGACCTGGTTCGGGTAGTCGCTGCGCCCGGTGGCCACGATCGCGTCGGGGCGGGTGGCGACTGCTTCGGCGTAGTCGATCTCCGGGTCCGGATTGGCTAGCGCGAAGATGATGGGATTTTTGGCCATCGTCTTTAGCATCGGTGCTTTGACGACGCCGGCGGCGGACAGGCCGATCATCACGTCCGAGTCGACCATCGCGTCGGCCAACGTGCGTCGCCCGTCGCTCTTGGGGCGCGCGAAAGCGGCTCGAAATTCGTCGATATCTCCGCGATCTTCGTAGAGCACGCCGCCCACGTCGACGAGCGTGATCAGCTCGCGCCGCACGCCCATGCGCACCCACATCTCCATGCAGCTCGTGGCCGCGGCGCCCGCGCCGACGCAGGTGACGCGCAGTGTGTCCATGGGCTTGTTCTGCAACTCGGCAGCGTTGCGCAACGCTGCTGCAGAGATGATCGCCGTGCCGTGTTGGTCGTCGTGGAAGACCGGGATCTTCATGTGCTTGCGCAAGGCGCGTTCGATCACGAAGCACTCGGGCGCCCGGATGTCCTCCAGGTTGATCGCGCCGAAAGTGGGCTCCAGCGCGCGCACGATGGCAATGAACTTCTCCGGGTCGAGCTCGTCGACCTCGATGTCGAACACGTCGATGTCGGCGAAGCGCTTGAACAGCACTGCTTTGCCTTCCATCACCGGCTTGGCGGCGCGCGGTCCGATGTTGCCCAGGCCGAGCACGGCGGTGCCATTGGTCACCACCCCAACCAAGTTGCGACGCGCGGTGTACAGATCCACCGCATCGGGATCCTTCGCGATCTCCAAGCAGGGTGCCGCGACGCCAGGCGAGTACGCGAGCGACAGGTCGAGCTGAGAGGCGACAGGCTTCGTCCACACGACTTCGATTTTTCCCGGACGCCCTTCGCGGTGGTAGCGGAGGGCGTCTTCGTAGCGGCTCATTCCGTCGACACTAGCAAAAACGGCCCGCCGTGACACACTCCCCTGGGATCATGGAAGCCCGCACTGAACGGCTCACTGAAGAGCTGGAGCGAGCAGCGATCTACGCCATCGTGCGGGCCTGGGACGACCTGAACGGCGCGTTGTTTCGGTTCGAGCTGGTGAGGCCGGCCTTTATGCTGGTCGAGTCGAGCTCGCGGCTCGGGCGCTGGCACGGCGGGCTTCGCATGATTGAGCTGACCCGCTCGCTACTACTCCAACATGGCTGGGGCGTCCTGGTCGAAGTGCTCAAGCACGAGATGGCGCATCAGTACGTGGACGAAGTGCTGGGGCAGCCGGACGACGCCATGCACGGCGCGGTGTTTCGCCGCGTGTGCGAAGAGCGCGGCATCGACGCGAGCGCCGCGGGAGTTCCGGCGAACGCGGCAACCGATTCGGTCGATCAGCACTTGCTCGAGCGCATTGCCAAGCTGCTCGCGCTGGCGGAGAGCTCGAACGAGCACGAGGCGCAGGCCGCGATGAGCGCGGCGCAGCGGCTGATGCTCAAGTACAACATCGACTTGGCCATCAGCGGTCGTCAGCCGGCGCACCGCTTCCGCCACTTGGGTACGCCGACGGGCCGCGTGAACGAAGCTCAGCGTATTCTCGCTGGCATTCTCGGCGATCATTTCTTCGTGCAGACCATCTGGGTGCCGGTGTGGCGGCCTTTACAGGGCAAGCGCGGCAGTGTGCTCGAGATCTGTGGCTCGGAAGCCAACCTCGAGCTGGCGGATTACGTGCACGCGTTTCTAAATGTAACAGCCGAGCGTTTGTTTCGTGAGTTCCGCAACTCCGCGGCGGCGCGTGGCGCAAAGCGCCTCACGTTCATCGCCGGCGTGATGGCTGGCTTTCGCGACCGGCTTGAGCGTGAGCGCAAGAAATCCAAAGCCGAGGGGCTAGTCTGGGTAGGAGATCCTGCGCTCGACGGATTCTTTCGCAAACGCCACCCGCGCATTCGCTGGACGCGCTATGCCGTTGGCCACGGATCAGAGGCTTACGCGCGCGGCCGAGAAGCCGGCGCGAAGATTGTCCTACATCGAGGAATCAGCTCGAATTCGAGTGGCAGCGCACCTCGCCTCTTACCGGCCGCCAAACGTTGACCGTTTATCTCGACTCCCAGTGCAAAGCTTTCCAGAATACCGGGCGGTGAGCACTCGCGACGAAGAACCCGCGCCCGAACGCGACCCGTTGCTCGGCACGATCCTGGCGGGGCGCTATCGCATCGTGGAGCTCGTCGGCTCGGGTGGCATGGGCGCCGTGTACCGCGCCGAGCACGTGCACATGCGCAAAGCAGTGGCCGTGAAGGTGCTGCACAAGCAGATGACCGCGTTCCCCGAAGTGGTCGCGCGCTTCGAACGCGAGGCGGTGGCGGGTGGTCGTATCGAGCACCCGCACGTGGTGTCGGCCAGTGACTTCGGCCAACTCGAGGACGGCTCGTTCTACCTGGTGCTCGAGTTCGTCGAGGGTCAGAGCTTGGCCAAGCTCGTCAGCAAATTCGGTGCGCTCGGCGCGCAGCGATCGCTGCGCATCGCTCGGCAAATCGTGGAAGCTCTGCAGGCCGCGCACGGCGCGGGTATCGTGCACCGAGATTTGAAGCCGGACAACGTGATGTTGATCGTCAAAGACGATCAACCCGACTTCGTCAAAGTCTTGGATTTCGGCATCGCGAAAATCAAAGTCGAGGAAGCCGTCGAGCAGCAGAATCTGACGCAAATCGGCACCGTGTTCGGCACGCCCGAGTACATGTCGCCCGAGCAAGCGCGCGGTGAGCTGGTCGATGCGCGGGCGGATTTGTATACCGTGGGAGTGATTCTGTACGAGATGCTGTCGGGCATCTCGCCGTTCAAGGACGAAGACTTGGTCGTGGTGCTTACCAGGCATTTGACGGCCGATCCGCCGCCGCTGCCCGCTGATCTCGATCCCATGATTGTGGATTTGGTGTTGCTCTTGCTCCGCAAGAATCGCGACGAGCGCGTGCAGACTGCGTCGGAGCTGATTGAGCGCATCGACGTCATCTTGGGTGCGCCGGTTTCGGCCGTGGGCTTTGCCAGCGTTCCTTCGTCCGGCTCCGCGCGGGCGCGGCTGGGCACGCTATCGAGCTCGGACTTGGACGCCCCCAGTACGCGCGACGTGGCGCTGAGCGAGGGGCTAGCGCCGACGGTGTTCGGGCAATCGTCGTTCCACGAGCTGCCGGACGGGGTTCCGGGCGAATCCCTGTTGAGTCGCCCGGTGTGGCTGGGGCGGCACCGCGTTCCGCTCTGGTTACT
>DATCFJ010000862.1:0-10314 GCA_036509605.1 Polyangiaceae bacterium
CCCCCGATGACGACATCCGCCGTAGTAGCTTCGACTACGCAGAGTTTGCTAAGGTCGCGACTCGATGAAGATAGCCTGCGAAGCGTGTGGCGCGAAATACACGATCGCCGACGACAAGGTTCGCGGCAGGAAAGTCAAAATCCGCTGCAAAGGTTGCGGCACCCCGATCGTGGTCGACGGGCAACAAGGCGGTGGCCCGAGCCTTCCCGGCGTGGAAGCCGACGCTGCACTCGACGCGGAGGCACCTGTGGTCTGGTCCGTTAATCTGAGCGACACCGATTCCCGCACGATGAGCGTGGAGGAAATCGTGCAGGGCTACGCCTCCGGCCTCGTCACCGCCGACGCCTTCGTCTGGAAAGACGGCATGGCCGACTGGGTTGCGATCCTCGAGTCGGAGCTCGCGCCGCTGCTCGCTGGTGGCAACGTCGAGAATCTGCCGTCCGTGCCCGCGCCCGAACCGGACCCGGCACCAGGCATTGAGCCGGTAGCCGCAGCGCCCGGGGGTTTCCCGGCCGCCGCCAACAGCCCGCGCGCGACCATGCCGCTATTTACCGCGCCCAACCAAGCGACCGGCGCGGCGCGCCCCGCCGCAACGCGCGCGCAATCCCAACCTGACAACACGCAGGACCTGTTCGGCGGCATCGACGCCGCGGGCGCCGATGAGGAAGAAGTCGCGACCAGCGCGCCGATCATTCCGCAAGCCGGCGCGACCGCGTACGGCGACGGCAACATGACCGGCGCACGCAATGAGAACTCGGTTCTGTTTTCACTCGACGCATTGAAGGCGGGCTTCTCGCCCAGCGCACCTGCCGCGAAGCCCGCTGCTATAGCCCCCAAGGCTCCGTCCGGCGGCGGTCGCCCTCAGCAACCCTCGAACCCCGATGATCCGTTCGGCATGGGCGCCAGCGCCGGCTTGATGGGTGTCGGCGGCGGTGGTGCGCTGTTTGGCGGCAACAACCAGGCTCTCTTGACGGCGCCCGCGCCTCCCCCGCCGCCGGTCGCCCCGAGCCCGGTGCTGATGACCGCTGGCGCTATGCCAATGGCTGCGCCACGCCAGAACAACAAGTTGGTACTGATCGTCGGCGCCATCGGCGGCGTCGTGATCATCGGCTTGATCCTGGCGCTCGTGCTGGGCAGGACGCACGACGAGACGCCGAGCGCCGAGGGCTCCGCGAGCCCCAGCGCAGGCGCCGCGCCGAGCGCGCTGGCAGAGGTCAAGAAGGACGAGCCCGCGGCGAAGCCGGAAGAAACACCGGCTGCGAGTGCAACGGCCGCGCCCGCGGAGAGCGCGAGCGCAGCGCCGGACACCGCCAAGACTAGCGACAAGCCGCCGACCGCAGTCGCAGTCGCGGTCGCAAGCAAGACGCCCACGCCCACCACCGACGCGAAGAAGAAGAAGGAAGATCCGATCCCGCCCGGCGCGTCCGACGCGCCCGCGTTCAGCAAGTCGTCGGCGATCTCCGCGCTCACTGCGGCGTCCATGTCCGCGGGGGCGTGCAAGAAGCCTGGCGGTCCAACGGGCAGTGGCAAAGCAACGGTTACGTTCGCGCCGAGTGGTCGTGTCACGACCGCGACCGTGAGCGGTGCGTTCGCGGGCACGCCGGTGGGTGGCTGCGTGGCGTCCGGCTTCCGCAAGGCGCACGTGCCCGCGTTCAGCGGCTCGGCCGTTACCGTGTCGAAGAGCTTCACGATCAACTGACGCGCGTTGGCGATCTCTCGC
This sequence comes from Polyangiaceae bacterium, assembly GCA_036509605.1. Lineage (GTDB taxonomy): Bacteria > Myxococcota_A > Polyangia > Polyangiales > Polyangiaceae > PMG-095. The sequence continues at coordinate 1,721 of DATCFJ010000862.1, forward strand.
TGGCGCGTGCAGAGCCTACGCCCACATTCGCCGCGAATCGTGGACAGGTCCGAGGCCGTACCCGTACCTCTTGGGGCTTGGAAACCAATCCTGAAAGCAGCGCAGGCTCCGCGGGGAGCGGTGGATCGGCCGGCTCCGCGTCGGCTAACGGCGGCACGGGCGGCGGTCCCTAAGCCCGACTGCTATGCTGCTCGGGCTCGATGATTCGCCTAGAGCAGCTCAACAAATCCTACCGCGGAGGAGAGACAGCACTGCACGTCCTGCGCGACGTCAACCTGCGCGTCGAGCGGGGCGAGCTGGTGTCGATCATGGGCTCCTCGGGCTCCGGCAAGAGCACGCTGCTCAACATTCTGGGCATCCTCGACGACTACGACACCGGCTCGTATTTCCTCGGCGATCGCCTGGTGCGCGCGCTGTCCGAGCGCGAAGCGGCGCAGTACAGGAACCGTTTCATCGGCTTCGTCTTTCAGTCGTTCAACCTGCTCGGCTTCAAAACCGCGCAGGAAAACGTCGCGCTGCCGCTCTACTATCAGGGCGTCGCGCGGCGCACGCGCAACCGGATCGCACTCGAGTATCTGGATCGCGTGGGCCTGTTGGCGCGCGCCACTCACTTACCGAGTGAGCTGTCCGGCGGTGAGCGTCAGCGCGTGGCCGTCGCGCGAGCGCTCATCACCAAGCCTGAGTTGATCTTGGCGGACGAGCCCACCGGCGCGCTCGACACCGCCACTTCCTATCAGCTCATGGAGCTATTCCGTGACGTGAACAAGTCGGGCATGACGGTGGTGATCGTCACTCACGAGCATGACATCGCCGAGCGCACCGACCGCATCATTGCCATGAAAGACGGAAAGGTGGCCTGAGTGCTCCCGGGCTTAGATGCGCTGCAGGAGATCTTTGCCACGCTGCAACGAAACAAGCTGCGCACGACGCTCACAGCGCTGAGCGTCGCCTGGGGCATGTTGATGCTGGTCGTGCTCCTCGGCGCGGGCCGCGGCTTGCAAAACGGCGCGGCGTACGAGTTCCGGGACGACGCCGTGAATTCGCTCTGGCTCTACGCTGGGAAAACCACGTTGCCGTACGCTGGGCGCGGTCCTGGTCGCGACGTGAAGCTGATGAACGACGACTACGACCTCATCCGTCGCACGGTGCCCGGCGTCGAGCACATTACGGCGCGCTTCTACCTATACGGCGAGTTCATCGTTAGCTACGGCGCCAAGCACTCCGCGTTCGACATCCGCGGCACTCACCCCGGCCACCAATACTTAGAAAAGACGATCATCACCGCAGGGCGTTTTCTGAACGACGCGGACCTGAGCGAACGCCGCAAGGTGTGCGTCATCGGCTCGAAAGTCGTCGACTTTCTGTTCGGAAAGAGCAACCCGATCGGCGAGTATGTGAAGATCCGCGGGCTGTCGTACAAAGTGGTCGGAGTGTTCGAGGACGTGGGCGGCGAAGCCGAGCTGAAGAAGATCTACGTACCGGTCACCACGGCGCAACTGGTCTACAACCAGCCCGGCCGCGTGCACCAGATCATGTTCACGATCGGCAACGCGACGCTCGAGCAGAGCAAGAGCATTGCCATCACCCTGCAGCGCCTGATCGCCCGACGCCACGGCGTATCCCCGGACGACCGGCGTGCGCTGCACGTGCAGAACAATGTTGTTGAGTTCGAGCGCGTCAACAGCGTGTTCGTGTGGATCCAAATCTTCGTCTGGATCGTGGGCCTTGGCACATTGCTCGCGGGCATCGTCGGAGTCAGCAACATCATGCTGATCTCGGTCAAAGAGCGCACGCGCGAGATCGGCGTGCGCAAAGCGCTCGGTGCGACGCCCTGGTCGATCATCTCGCTGGTCATCGGTGAAGCCGTGATCGTCACGGGAATTGCGGGCTATTGTGGGCTACTCTTGGGGATCGGCATTGTGCAGCTCGCCGCGCGCTATTTGAAAGACGTGCCGTACCTGAGGCAGCCGGATGTGGATTTGCGGGTGGCGCTGATTGCCACCGCAGTGCTGGTCTTCTGCGGGGCGCTGGCGGGATTTTTCCCCGCGCGGCACGCTGCCAGCGTGAGCCCGATCGAGGCGCTCCGTGGTTGATCTCGACGCTTGGCAAGAGGTCTGGGCGACCCTGCGCAGCAACAAGCTGCGCGCCTTGCTGACTGCGCTTGGCGTGTTTTGGGGGGTGTTCATGTTGATCCTGATGCTAGGCATGGGCAACGGCCTAGAGCGCGGGGTGATTGCCAATCTGAACGGGCTCACCAACTACAGTGTGTACGTGTGGTCGCAGCGCACGTCGCTCCCGTACCGAGGGCTGCAGCCCGGCCGCTACGTGCACTTCGTCGACGCAGACATCGCCGCTGTCGCGCGCACGGAGGGCGTCGAGCACGTCGCTCCGCGGCTGCAGCTCGGCAATTGGCGAGAGGCTCAGAACGTGACTTACGGGGCCAAAAAGGGCGCCTTCAACGTGATGGGCGACAGCCCCGAGTTTCAGTACGTCGAACCGCTGATTCTCGAATCCGGGCGCTTCATCAACCCCCGCGACATGGCCGAAGAGCGCAAAGTGGCCGTGATCGGCGACGAGGTGCGAAAGAGCATGTTCGGGGACGTGGATCCGGTAGGAAAATATTTGCAGGTCAAGCGTGTCTATTTCCAAATCGTGGGAGTCATCAAAACGCTGAAAACCGGGGACGACGGCGATCACATCGAGTCCTCCGTGTACGTGCCGTTTTCGACTTTTCAGACCGCCTTCAACTTGAAGAACAAGGTCGGCTGGTTTGCGCTGACTGCCGAGCGGAGCCTTCCGGCAGCTTTGGTCGAAGAGAACGTGCGCCGCTCGATCATGAAGGGCCACCGCATTCACCCGGATGACTCGATGGCGCTCGGCTCGTACAACGCCGCGCAGAAGTTCCAGCAGCTTCAAGGGTTGTTCCGCGGCATCCGCAAGTTCGTCTGGTTCGTCGGCACGCTCACGCTGCTGGCCGGCATGCTCGGAGTGAGCAACATCCTGCTCATCATCGTCAAAGAGCGCACCCGGGAGATTGGCGTGCGCAAGGCGCTCGGCGCTACTCCGATGTCCATCATTTCGCTAGTCGTCGCAGAGGGTCTCCTGCTCACTACCTTGGCCGGGTACTCTGGAGTCGTAGCGGGCGTTTTCGCGCTGGAAGCGGCCGGAAAGGCCGTCCGTCATCTGCAGGGCGCGCCGCTCAGCCAACCCGAGGTCAGTCTACAAGTAGCGCTTATCGCGGTCCTCGTCTTGATTGTGGCTGGTGTCGTGGCAGGTATCGTACCGGCCCGTCATGCCGCCCGCGTTCACCCCGTCGAAGCATTGAGAGCCGAATGATCCGCCGCGCATTTCCAGTTCTGCTCAGCCTCTCCGTGCTGCTCGCGTTCGTAGCAACGCTGGTCTTCCTGTATCGGAAGTCCGAAGCGCAGCCAATCGTGTACGAAACAGTGCAACCCGCGCTGCGGGACATCGTGCAAAAAACCGTCGCACCAGGCGCGCTCGTGCCACGGCGAGAGGTCACGATCAAGCCGCACGTCTCGGGCGTGATCGAGAAGCTCCTGATTCAACCAGGACAAGTGGTGAAGAACGGCGCGCTCGTAGCCAGGATCCGCATCATGCCGAACATGGTGCAGGTCGACCAAGCCGAAACCAAAGTGCGCCAAGCGGAGATCAGCTTCCAGAGCGCACAAAGCGAAGCCGAGCGCTTCAAGCAGCTGTACGCGCAAAATCTGATCTCGCAGACCGAGAACAACCAGTATCAGCTGGCCGCCGAGCTGCGCAGAGCCGAGCTCGACGCCGCCGAGAGCAATCGTGATCTGCTGATTCAGGGCACGTCCAAGAAATCCACGCGCGTGGCCAACGTGGTCGTCTCGACCGCAGATGGCACGGTCTTGGAAGTGCCGGTCAAAGAGGGTGCTTCGGTGATCGAGGCCAATACCTTCAACGAGGGCACGACCATCGCCTCCGTCGCCGACATGAGCGACATGATCTTCGACGGCCGCGTCGACGAATCGGAGGTCGGCAAGATCCGCGCAGGCATGCCCGTAGCGATCTCGGTGGGCGCGCTCGGCACCGAGCGCTTCGAGGGCACGCTCGAGTACATCGCGCCGAAGGGCGTGGAAAAGGACGGCACCATTGAATTCGAAGTGAAGGCCGCCCTCAGTCTCAAGGCGGGCATAATGATCCGCGCCAACTACAGCGCCAACGCCGACATCATTCTGGATCGACGCGACCACACACTCGCAATCAGCGAAAGCGTCGTCTTGTTCGACAAGGGACAAACCTTCGTCGAGGTCGAGACCAAGCCGCAGCATTTCGAGCGCCGCGCGGTAAAGCTCGGCCTTTCCGACGGTATCAACGTCGAAGTGTTGTCCGGCGTCGACGCCAACACGCGCATCAAGAAGCCATCGAGCGACCCGTCGTTTCGCTAGCGCAATTCTCGCTACTCGATCGCGTCACGTAGTTCGCCAGCTCCGGTCACCAACCATGGAGGCAGAAGCGAAGTGTGGTGCGCCTTAGCGCACGCTCCGCTGCAAACGTATACATGCAAGGCGCGGACGCGAAGACGCCGACCGCGGTCACGCGTGCATCTCATGCTCGGGGTGTTGCGCGTCGAGTCGATAGCCCTCGCGCGCGCGCCCAAATAGTGGGGGCACCCACCAATTGCGGTCTGAAAATGGGCCGTTTTGTGACGGTAAATCAGCTGTCCCCTGCCGGAGAATTGGTGGGGAGTCCCAACTATTGGGGCTGCGGGAAAGGGTCGCGCGATTGCTGCTATCGAGGCCTCGGTCACAGTCGCGGCCCCGAGATGTAAGCAAGCACAATCGCCGTCAAATCTACCTCGGGAATGAGTGGCGACAGCTAGATGTCACCGCGTTTGACGCGCGCAATCCACTCTTTGATGATGGGTTGCTCGGGCTCGAGGGCGCGGGCGCGTTCGAGCTCGGCGAGGGCACTTTCGCGCAGCTTGGCCGAGGCGTAGATTTGAGCCAGCGTTAGACGGCACTTGGCGCTGTTCGGCGCGAGCGCGATGGCCTGCCGGGCGAGCTGTGCGGCTTGCTTCAGATCTCCACCTGCTTCGAGCGTGAAGAAGGCTGCGCGCTCCAACAGGCTGGCCGAAGGGTGGCCGAAGGCCGCGCGCACGTAGCACTCGGCGGCTTCATCGGGTCGACCTTCGATCGCCGCGTACTTGGCGCGCTCCGCGTAGGATTCCCACATCTCCTGTGCGGCGCGACGCTCGAGCTCCGCCAAATCCCCCGCTAGCTCGTGGTTTTCGGGGGCGAGCGAGCAGGCGACACGTAGTGCGTTGGCAGCCGCAACCAGATCATTCCTAGCGGCGGCCTCGTTGGACAGCGCAACGTAGTGATTGCGTTGCTCTTCGCGCGCGCGCGCTAGACGCTGTGCGTAGCGCTGCCGCAGATCCTCGGCGGCGCGACTCGACGAGCTACTCGGGGGCACCGACGAAATGGCTGCTGACGAAGGCGAACGCGAAGGCGGAACCGACGAATGCCCCAGCTTGCGGGCCAGAGCGCGCCGACGGGCCTCGGGATCTGCAACGAACGCGCCTGACGGGCGACGCACGGTGGTGCTCGCCGGAACCACAGAATCCGCAGCGGCCTGCTCGATGCGCCGCAGCGCACTCTCGATTTCACGCGTTTGGCGATCCGGGTCGTTCAGATGACTCTCGAAGTCGAGAGTGCGCCGCTTGGCGGCGATGTAGCGGTCGTACTCGGCGCGCGTGTCGTCTCGATGGAGCACGTCGTACGCTTCCGTGATCTTGGCGAAGACGCGCAGCAGCTTGCTCTCGAAGCTACCCAGTTGCTTGCCGAAAAAACGATCCGGATGGAAGGTGCGGACGAGCTGGTAGTAGGCGGCGCGAATCGCCTTGTCGTCGGCAGATGCGCCGACTCCAAGTAGCTCATAGTGGCCGAGTGAGGCGAGGCGACGGTCCAGATCCAACAATTGGTGCTGCTGCGCGGCGCTCAGGTCGAGTGACTGCTCCGAGCCACCGAGCAACGAGTAAGAACCCGACTGCATGGTCGCCGAAACTGGTCCACGCACTGCCTGACGGTGGGAGTTCGGCGCCGCAAAGGCGACCACGCCGCGCGCGACCAGGCTGTCGACGATGCTGGCCACCTCTTCCACGCGGAGGCCGGTGGTCTGCGCGATGTCGACTTGAGAGCTTTGCCCGTCGACACAGGCGAGCACGAATGTCTCAGCGGGCCCGGCGGACAGATCGCGAGTGTCCGCACCCGGCACCAAAAGGAGCGGGGCATGCCGTGCGTCGTCTGCTGCTGTCGACTCGATCGGTACCATTTGGGGCTCCCCACTACCGTCGCCTGAAGCTCGATTTATAACGCGCGACAGGGCAAACGCTAACCTTAAAGCGGTTTCATGTTGCGACCGGCATCCGTCTCAATGCGATTCACTCGGTCGACGCGACACTGGACAGCCGCAGCCATGGCCACGAAACGATCCGTTCACGAAGCGTCCATCAGTCAGCGCAGGCTTCGTAGCCGGGCGCTGAGGCGCGTCATGCGATCTTCGCGGCGCGTCTCCGCCAAAGCCAGGCGAATCGCCCGCGGATCTGCGGCCAGCACGCACAGCTTCTTCGCTCGCGTCACCGCGGTGTAAACCAAGTTGCGCGACAACATCACGAAATGTGACGTCAGGAGCGGAATTACCACGGCCGGGTACTCGCTGCCCTGGCTCTTGTGAATGCTGGTCGCATACGCGAGCGTGAGCGAGGCTAGGCTTGGGTCGTCATATTCCACGTCCCGCTGATCGAAGCGTACCGTCAATTTGCGGCCTTCCAGATCCACCGCCGTGACGATGCCGATATCGCCATTGAACGCTTCACGCTCGTAGTCGTTGCGCGTCTGCATGATCTTGTCGCCGAGGCGCAGCTTCTGACCGCGCGATTCGAGCGCGGGACCGTCGGGGTTGAGCGCAGCCTGCAGCAGCTCGTTCAGCGCGATGGTGCCCACCGGGCCGCGATGCATGGGCGTCAGCACCTGGATATCGCGCTTCGAATCGAAGCCAAAACGCCTTGGAATGCGCGTCACCACCAGCTCGCGTACCAAATCTGCGGCCTCTTCGGGCGTGCGCCGTGGCACGACGAAGAAATCCGCATTGGGCAGATCCGCGTCCACGCTTTCCGGCATCTCCCCGGTCAAGATGCGGTGTGCATTGATCACGATCCGGCTCTCACCCGCTTGCCGAAAGATCTCGTTCAAGCGCACGGTCGGGATCGCACCGCTGTCGATCAAATCGCGCAGCAACGCGCCCGGACCGACGGACGGCAGCTGGTCCGAGTCGCCCACGATGACCAAGCGGGCCAGAGTGGGCAACGCGCCGATCAACGCCGCTGCGAGCGGCACGTCAATCATCGAGGCTTCGTCGACGATGACTACGTCGGCTTCGATTGGGTTGGCTGAATCCAGCTGAAATTGGCCTTGGCGCGGGTCGAACGCAAGCAGCCGATGCAGCGTGCTGGCCTCCACCCCGGTCGATTCACTGAGCCGTTTGGCGGCGCGGCCGGTGGGTGCCGAAAGCTTCACGCGCAGATTCGCGCGACCGAGCACATTCAAGATCGCCTTCACGATCGTGGTCTTACCGACGCCCGGTCCACCGGTGATCACGACGACTTTATGCATCGCTGCGGCTTCGACCGCGGCGCGCTGCCCAGGGGCGAGCTCGATCTTCGCGGCTCGTTCGAAGGCCGAGAGTGCGACGTCGAGGCCCCCCAATTCTTTACCCGGACTAGCGAGCAAGCGCCCGAGTCCCTGCGCCACCGCCACTTCGGCTTGATGCAGCCAAGTCAGGTAAACCCCGCCGTCTTCGACGACCACGCGCTCTGAGGCCCACAACGCGTCGATCGCGGCTTCGACGTGACCGATGTCGATTTCGAGCATGGCCGCAGCGCGCTCTACGAGCGCCTCGCGCGGCACCACGACGTGGCCCTGATCGGCGAGCACCCCGAGCTCGTGCATCGCGCCGGCCTGCGCGCGCTCGGGATGGTCCCCAGAAATGCCCAAGGAAAGCGCCATGCGGTCGGCGGTTTTGAAACCCACGCCGCGCACGTCGAGCGCCATGCGGTATGGATGAAGCTGCAGAATGCTGGCCGCCTTATCGCCGTACTGCTTGAAGATACGCGCGGCCAGAGCGGGCGAAGCGCCATGCGTCTGCAGCAGCATCATGATGTTGCTGATCGCGCGCTGCGACGCCCAGGTTTTTTTGATTTCCTCGATGCGTCGTTCACCGATACCCGTGACTTCGCGCAGGCGCTGTGGGCTTTGATCGAGCACCGACAAGCTGTCCATGCCGAAGGTCGCGACGATGCGCTTGGCGAAGCCCGGGCCAATGCCGTGAATCAGCCCCGAGCCCAAGTATTTTTCGAGCCCGGCCAAGGTGCTCGGCGCGATCGGAATCAGGGTCTCGACGCGAAACTGTTCACCGTGTTTGGCGTCGTTGACGAAGTCGCCTGTGACGCGTACCCGCGTACCTGGACCCACAGCCGGAAAGGTGCCGACCACGGGCACCGAGCTACGGCGGGCGCCCGCACCTTCGACAGACCCAAGTCGAATGACTCGGAA
>DATCFJ010000863.1:0-8860 GCA_036509605.1 Polyangiaceae bacterium
ATCCAAACCCGCCGTACCTGCCTCTGGGTCACGTGCTCGCGGTAGCCGGTACAACGCCGGCCACGCTGTGGGTGGCCAATGTGATCGGCGCCCAGCACGTGTTTCGCTCGAAAGACGGCGGGCTCACGTTCACCCTCACGGGTGCAATCCCCGAGCAACCGGACGCCGGCAGCTTGTACTCCATCGTCGTCGACCCCAATGACTCCACTCATCTGATCACCGGTCTGCATGAACAAGACAAAGTCTTGGAGTCGACCGACAGCGGCGACACCTGGAAATTCGTCTCGGGCACAGGCTGGCCGAGCGGCGGCATTTCCTGGTTTCCGTACTTCATAGACACTGGCAGCGCCGCAACGACCAGCAAGACATGGTTTGCGATCGCCCAAGACGGCGCATCCGCGGTGATGACCAGCGACGGCGGCAAGACTTGGGCGATCCCCAAGGGCCTCGAGCAACTGAAGCATCCTCACGGAGACACCGGTTTGTACCAAAACGGCAAAACCGTGTTTGTCGTCGGCGTGGGCTCTCTGGTCGGAGACGGCGTCTTTCGCAGCACGGATCTGGGAGCGAATTGGACGCGCGTCGCCCAAGGCAGCGGCGGCGTCGTCTGGGGCTCGCCCAAGAATCTGTACGTGATGTGGGGCTGGGCGTGCGCGAGCTGCGGGGTCAACGAGGGCGGCCCGCAATACCAAACCGCCCCCTACCCGGGCGACACTTGGACCAAGGGCGTCGTCCCCGACGGCTTGACCTGGGGTCCGAATAGCGTCGCGGCGACCTCAGACGGCACGCACAACATCTTCGTCGGTTCGATGTGGGCTACCGGGCTGTGGCGCTACGTCGAACCGTAGCCGCCGAGGCCGAGCGCGTGTGGTACGCCGTGTTAGACGGAGCTTGCTGCGCGCAACGCCGGAAAGTCCGAGATCACGACGCAGCCCGTCTCCCGGTGCAGCACGCCGGTTTGAGTCCACTTGCGCAGCTGCTTATTGACGCTCTCTCGAGTGGCGCCAACCATACTGCCCAGATCCTGCTGCGAAAGCCGTACGGGAATGCGGACGCGCGGGCCGTCGGGTTGGCCGTGCTTCTGCGCCAACGAGACGAGCACCTGCGCCAGCCGCTGCGGCAGATCTTGTGACGAGATTGTTTCGTAACGCTTCGTGAGGGTGCGCACGCGCTGCGCCAACACCTCAATCAGGCCAATGGCCAGGCTGGGGGAGCTCGCCATCAGCTCGAACAGAGCGGGGCGTTCGATCGACGCGAGCTCCCCGGCCTCGACGGTGATCACGCTCGCGGAGCGCGGTTGGCCGTCGAGCACTGAAAGCTCCCCGAACACTTCTCCGGGGCCCATGATCGACAAGAGCATCTCTTTGCCGTCACGGCCGGCGGTGATCGCCTTGAAATACCCGGAGAGCGACAGAAACAACGTGCCACCGGTTTCGCCCTCCCAGACCACCGGTTGGCGCGCAGCGTAGCGGCGTACTCGAATCAAGCCGGCGAGCGGTTTGCGCGCCTCGGGTTCGAGCGAGGCGAACAACGGGATCCTCGCGACGAGTTTCTGCGGGTCGTGTTCGCGCATCGGACCTCCGAAAAAGCTACCAAGGTGTGACCAAGTTCATACTCGTGGCCTCGCGGAAGGGTCAATAGTCACGGGAGCGAGGGATTTCGCCCTCGCGTTGCCGGATTGCCCGCCCCGAGCATTCGCTCAACCACGGGTCGTCCGGATTCATGTACCCGGCCGAGCAAACGAGGAGGCGCTTTCGTGGCAGCACATCTGGATTTCCAAGCGATTTCTGGGATCGACGACGTACCTCTCTCTTACGGCGTCGAGGCGTTCCTCCGGGACGCTCAAACGCAGTCGAAACAGTCAGTAGATCTAGCCAGTCTCTGGAAAGATCTAATTAATGGCAAATGGTTCGCACGCTCGGGTTTGTGCTCGGAAACAGAATGTTTTCTGGTGCTGGAACAGCGGCAAAAGGGCTCTCGTACCCCGCCGGCGCATGTGGTTGCGATGCTGGAGCAGGTTTTGACCGGTGGCAGTCAGAAGGCGCTCGCCATCGACGCTTCATTATCGCGCTCGACGGTTGCCACACGCTGCGCATCGGCGCTGCGCTGCATCGGCAAAGAGCACACGCTTTCCTGCGTTCCGACGCTAATTCTGTTGGCCGCGCACGCCGCGCGCGGCATGAGCTTGGGCTCAGCAACCATGCGCCAGATCGCGGGCTCGAAGAACGAGCGTTGGCTGGTGAGCTACGACCGTCCCGACGCTGCGCTGCGAGCCGCGCTCAGCGACGCCGAGCGACAGGTCACGCGTCTCTTGGTCGAAGGCCGCACCCACACCCAAATGGCGACCATACGTAATACCTCGCCGCGCACTATCGCCAACCAGCTGGGCTCGGCCTTCCGCAAGCTCGGCGTATCAGGGCGTACGGCCCTGATCTCCAAGCTGCTTCAGAGCACGACCTTACCAGCCGACGCGAATATGGAGCAGCGACTCCACTAAGCCGATCGGGCTGACGACGGTGACGCTCGAGGAAGCGGCCAACGTCAACCCGACCGCGCGGCGTGCCGAGTCGAGCGCCAAGCTGCCGCCTTCGCCCGAGGTAGCCAAGGGGCTGGTCAGGATTTGCCGACAGAAACGCGCCTTCCGACTAGCGTAACTGACCGCTAGCGTGACGTTCACGCCCTTCACGACGCCCGTCGAATAACAGCTAGATCGCCCAGTTTTTTGTAAGGTTTGGCCAATGCGGACGCGCGGCGCGCGAGCCACGGGGTGGCCAATCCAAAACACGCTTCTATCTAGATCCGCAAAGCTCACCTCGGCGATCGCGGCATCCACGAAGTTCGGTTGTTCGTCGAAGTGCAGGGGCACGAAGCGAGCCAGCCGACCTAGCGTGTCGTTCGCTGGGGTACCTCCATCAGGGGCGCTCGGTTGCAAAATCGGGTCACCTTCTTGGCCTTCGTTGAGCGCCGCCAAGACACTGTTGCTACCCAACAAATAGTAGCGCTTCTTTTGGCCTAACTCGGAGTCAGCGTCGATCACCCCGGCCGCGATCGAGCCAGAGGAGCCCGCCACCCGCCCGACGCTGAATCCCCCCTGCGCCGGGCGCACCCGGCAACTGAGCGAATTCGCGCCCGCAGCGGAGGGTTCGAGTGCCTCCGACGCCGCGACACTGCCTACCTCGATAACGTCTGTTTTGCAGTGTTCGACCAGAGTCGGAATACGGGCCTCCGGCGCGAGCTCCGAAGCCTGCAATTTCCGTGAAACGAGAACCAGCAAACACGGCTCGTCGGTTTCGAACGCCCCCACCATCTTCCGCCCCACCCCGACCCCAACCACGTTCGGGCGAGCAAGCAGCGACTCTTCTTCCCGACCCTGAATGGCCGCTACCGCCTTGTCGACCTCTTCCAGCCCGTAAAACTCCACGATTTGCTCCTCGCACGTTCGAGTCCCGACACACAATGCCAGCCAACGAGACGCCGCTAAGACGCCGCCGCGACCACCCGTAGCATGGTGCGTTCCACTCGATCGTGGTGTGTCGTGGATCACACTTTGGGCGTCCTACTTGGTTGTTTATTGTCGAGCAGGTCAGTTGCCTCAAAAGGTGTGACTTATTTCACATCAGTAACGCCACACCGGAGGTATGACGGAAACCGACGGACCGGGTCCGGCCAATTTTTCGGGGAATACCAGATGACAACGACGAGCAAGAACATCGATGGGGTCCAAGAGCTCACGCTGATTGCGACGTTGAAGAGCGGACTCGTGCCGTGCGTGGGCGCGACGCTGTCGTATGCATCGCGCTTGAGGCTGCTGTTTCAAGCGTTGTTCTCACAACGCAAGACCGAAACCGAAGGTGAGCTGTTCGAACAGGGCTTGCTCGAGAGCTTGCAGGTTCTGCACTTCGTGCGCTGGGCGCTGATCGACGACGACACCAGGTTGATGCTCGCCGTGTCATTCGACGGTCCTTGGGAGCCCTACATTCGCAAGATCGTCGAAGGCGCCGGCCCGATGCTGGACGTGATCTTTTGCCATTGCGATGATTACGCGGGCAACAGCTGCGCCGACGGCTATCTGAAGTTCGCGGCGTGGGTTCGGTCCAAACAGGTCGACATTCCGTTCATCTACTCGGCAGACGCCGATCTGACCGTCGACGACGTGCGCTACCTGAAGGGCTTCGAACGGGCCGCAGCCACTGGCGGTTCAATGTCCGCACTGAGCCCCGCGGGCTACCCGCCTTCGCGCAGGCCCCTGCAGCGCGCCTACGCGCTATTTAGCCTGCGCACGCTGTTTCCGAACGTCGGGGACGCCGCTAGCAAATACACGGACCGTGCGTACTTCGACGTCGTTTCAGTGCTGGTGATGGCGCCCGATTTCCAGAACCTGGCAGAGAGCGCGGGTACGCTTCAGGCCAAAGGCGTTCAGCTGCCGTTGCGTGAGGCGGCACTGACGGGTTGGGTAGGAGGGTTGATCCAAAAGCTTGCGCCGGAGCTCGCGAAGTCCAAAGCGCCGCTCGCGATGATCCCGAAAGAGACCACTCAGGCCGAGACCGTGCAAGGCAACATCCTGACCTCCTACAAGGGCAAAGGCATGTCGCATGGCTGCTTTGCCCTCGTGCGTTTCAAGGATGCGGAAAACGGCAAGCAGCTGCTGGCTCGGTTGGCCTCGCGCGTCACCTGCGAGACTCCGCTGGACGGCCCCGACTTGCCTGCCGTTACCTTCAACTTGGCACTGACCTTCGAGGGCCTGCGCACCCTCGGGCTGACCGAGAAGGAACGCGAGCGCTTCCCCAAAGAGTTTCAAGAAGGCCTTGAAGCGCGCGCCGGCCTGCTCGGCGATGTGGGCCCCAATAACCCGGAAAACTGGACACTGCCGGAGGCGAATTGGCCGGTCGGCGAGGGCAACGGCGACCCGCTGCCGCTGTCTTTGGTCGACGCGGTGTTCATCTTGCAGACCCGAGAAGAGAACGTCGCAGGTTACCAACTGTGCATAACGCTCGCGAACTACTTGGACGCGCTCAAGCTGCACAGTCAAGGCGCCGAGTTCGAGATCATGCACGTGCAGCCCACGCGCCGCTACGACGAGAAGGGGCACCTCGGCTCGTTCGACGGCGCAAGCCAGCCCGTCGCCGCGGGCGAGCCGATCCCGGAACGCATGGCCGAGCGCGATCAGGTTCCGTTGGGCGAGCTGCTGCTCGGCTACCCGAACCTACGCGGCGAGGTCGGCACGCTGCCCGAAGGGTTGCGCAAGAACTCCACCTTCATGGCGCTGCGCAACATGACCCAAGAGCCGTGGATCTACGACCAGCTCAGAAACGAAGGAAAGCTCGATCGAGCGCTCGGGCGAGACCCCGAGGGCAGAAACTTGATCGACAATCAGAAGTCGAACGACTTCGACTTCCCGCCCGAAAGCGACGAAAAGTGCCCATTTTTCTCGCATGTTCGCCGGGCAAATCCGCGAACCCCTGCACCCAATGCGCCACCTCGCATCATCCGCCGCGGCATGAGCTACGGCCCGAAATGGACGCCGGGGCAAGAGAACGTGAAGGGCACACGCGGCGTAATGTTCTTGGCGTTCGCCGCGAGCCTTGCCGATCAATACGAGGTCGTGCAGCGCTGGGTCAACGGCGGCAACAGCACCGGCGTACTGAGCACGCACCCTGATCTGATCGCCGGCACTTATCGGCCGGGCCAAAAGCGCGAGCTTCAGCACCGCACGCCGACCGGCGTCGACACGATCGCCCTGCCAGTGAAGCCCGCGTCGACCTTGCGCTGGGGTCTGTACGCGTTCATCCCGTCGACGATCGCACTGCAAGCCCTTGCCCAGCACCAGCCGGGGCAGTTTGAGCTGCCGGCCGCTGTGGTCCCGCCCAAGCCGGCGCTTCCCGAGCAATTCGGAGCTCCGGCGCTGTCCGAGCTCGGGGCGCAAGCCGCCGCCAAGCTGGGAGACATCTTTTGCGTGGATGCCATCCATGAGCGGCTGGCAGTGGTCGCCAGGGCTGGTGGCATCGTCGACGAGCCGGAGTTCGCCGTGCTCGCGGTGAGCCGTCGGCACGTTGCAACCATGCTGGCAAACTCCGATGATTACTCGGTGCGCAGCTATTGGGCACGCATGACCGCAAGCCGGGCCACGATGTACCTGGGCATGGACCCCAAACCCAAACCTCTGCCCAAGGACGACTACGTCACACAGGTTCTGCCAGACAGCTACGCCAATGAGTCGAAGCTCGCCAACGAGTTCATCCTCGGCATTCCCTTCCACAAGGCGTTCTACGCGGCGCGAGATGCGGCGAACGCCTGGTTCAAGGAGCGCGAGCGCTATTTCGAGGAAGTGGAGAAGGCGCTACTGGACAGCCCGGCCGTGCAGCGACCAGACCCGGCGCTGGATCTGACGGCGCTCTCGGCGCGAGTGATTCGCGACGTGGCCTCGCAGCTGTACGGCATTCCGAAGGAGCTGATCAGCGACGATTTGGACTTCGAGAGACCCGGAGCGCCGCCCTCCAGCGCACTGCGCTGCCCGGTCGACCTCACCAGCGTCTTCGCGCACGTGTTCCCACCGCGACCGACCGCAGCAGTCAGCGCCGACGCGCGAGAGAGAGGCCTCAGCATCGAGGCCAAGGTGATGGCCTGGTACGCGGACCCGAAGAACGAGCAGGCAAAGGCCAACAGCCCCCTGATCTCGCACGTGAAGGACGCGGACAAGCAGACCAATAATTTCATTCAGCGCACTATCATCGGCTTGCTCAGCGGCTTCGCCGTCCCCACGAACGGCTCACTGATCAGCGTGCTGCGCCAGCTGGTCGACAGCGACACGCTCTGGCGCCTGCAGCGAACGCTGCCCGGCATTCAGCTGGACGGAGTCGGGCACACGCAGCTGTTCGAGAATCTGGCGCCGATCATGAAGCAGATTTACGACATGATGATCTACGCGCCGGTTCCGGCCATGGTTCATCGCACCGCAATGAACACTGGTAACGTCGGCAAAGTGCCCGGCGCTTGCCCCGGCGTGGCCGTCAATGCGGGCGATATCGTCGCGCTTCACCTGGGCGCGGCGGCGACGGAGACCAAGCTCGAGCAAGCGGCGGAGCCTGCCCTGAAGCCCTCACAGCGGGCGACGGACGCGTGGAAATTCCTTTTCGGAGATCTACCTGAGAAAGACAAGCAGGCTCTCGGTAAGCCGGTACACGCCTGCCCGGGCCAAGACATGGCCTTGGGCGTGATCGCGGGAACGGTGGTCTCGCTGCTCGGTCAGAAGCGGCTGAAGAAGATCCCGCTCGATCCGTTGACGTTGACCAAGTACATGCCCGAGAAACCGCGTTCAACGAGCGTGTAATAGGCGATCGCTCTCGGCGGAGTGCCAGGCCATGTGCAGTTCCTGGAAACGGGCCCGCGCCGTTTCCAGCAGCGCGCGGGCTGCGTCGGGACGCTTCCAGCCTAGCTCTAGCTCGCCGAGCGTCAGCTCCGTGAGCGCGACCTCGCGTGGCGAAGCGCGGTGTTCGGCCGCGCGCAGCGCTTTTTCGCAGTGCTCGCGCGCTTCATCTTCACTACCGAGCCGCGCCTTCGAAATCGCCAGCACGCGATGCGCCATCGATTTGCCGAGCGCGTCGCCGCGTTCGGCACGCTCCAGCGTGCGCAGCGCGTGCTCGGAGGCCAGCTCGACACGACCCGCCTCGAGCTCGGCTCGAGCTAGGTGCCCGGAGCAAAACGACAAGTACAAGTTGATGTCGCGACGCTCCAGCCACTCCACGGCGCGCGCCAAGGAATCGAGCGCGAGCAGCGAGCGATCGAGCCGCCAGCGGGCATAGCTTGCCAGGGCCTCGCACATGGCCAGCACGTAGTGCCCGTTGACGCGCTCACCGGTGGCTCGCCCCCGAGCAGCCGTTTGCAGGGCGTCTTGCCAGCTGCCTTGCCAGAGCTGGATCATACCCAAAAGGCCGTACAGCGAGCCCTCCACCGCGTTGCCGGTATCCCGCACCATGGCCAACGCTTCCTGAATGTGCACGTGGGCCGCGGCAAACTCGCCGCGATCCCCCTTCACGAGCGCCAAGCAGCCGATTGCGTACGCACCGCCCACACCAGGCGGTTGCCAGCGGCGCTTCATGTCGATGCCGCGATTGAGAAATTCCAGCGCGGGCTCGTATTCGCCGCTCGCCGCGTAGCTCTGCCCGAGGTTCACGAGCAGCTGTGCGGTCGCGCGATCTCGATGCCCGCGCTCGGATAGCTCGAGAGCGCGCTTGAGGTGTTCGATGGCGGGCTCCTGAGAGCCGAGCGCGTAGTGGATCCAGCCGCTCCAGTGCAAAACCAGCGCCAGCGCTTGGTAGTCTTGCAACTCTTCGGCGTAACGCGCGGCGCGCGCCAACACCACCAGCTGCTCGCGCGACGGGTAGTACACGCAGGCCGCCGACCACTTGGTGACAATCGCCAGCCAGCGCCGGCGCGAGGTCTCGTCATTGGGCAGCTCGTCGATCTGCGCGAGCGCAGCCGCGTAGTGGTGGCGCGCGCCGTCCAAGGCGGAGGTCGCAGCAGCCTTGTCGCCCGCGAGCTCGGCATACGTGGAGGCCGAGCGGTGTTGGTTCGCGCGCGCGAAATGCGCGGCCAGCACCTCGTAGTGATCGGCTAGGCCGAGGTTCTGAAACTGGCTCTCGAGCGCCTCAGCGACCTTGCGATGCAGCTCACGGCGCTCGAAAATGCGCACCGCGTCGTACACGACCTCGCGCGTCAGGCCATGCTTGAAACGAAACGTCGCCGGCGCCTCCGTCGCCTGCACTAGGCCGCTTTGAAGCAAGCGCTCGAGGCGCTGCGGGGCGTCTGGCGTGGCGGCGATCTTGAGCAAGAGCCAAGCCGGAAACTCATTGCCGATGACCGA
>DATCFJ010000864.1:0-12432 GCA_036509605.1 Polyangiaceae bacterium
CGCGTCGAACTCGCGCAGGATCTGGATTCTGGCGCCTTTGAGCTCGTGTTCGCAGAAGATCAACGCTTTTTCGACGACCGCTTGGACCTGCACAGTGCCTGGAACGTCCGCCGACGGGCGCGCGTAGGCGACTAGGTCGCGCGAAAAATTTAGGATGCGAGCGGCAGCCTCGCCGATGCGACGCAGCCGCTCGAGGTCGTCGTCGAGATCGTCGTAAGGCGCTCGCGCATTGGCTTTGCGCTTCAGGTAATCAGAGTACGCGATGATCGACGTGAGCGGGTTGTTCAGCTCGTGCACGACGCCTGCGACGATCTGGCCGAGCGAGGCGAGCTTCTCGTTTTGGATGACTTGCGCTTGCAGCTTGCGGATCGAGCGTGCAGATTCCTCTGCTCGAAAGTATAGCCGCGCGCGGCTAGTCGCAGCCGCGAGCACCAAGGCCGCCTGCGTTCCGATCTGCATCTGTAGCGGACTCAGGGCTTGCAGGTGGCTTGCCAAGTGCAATGTGGAGCCGACCGCGCCGTCTTCCAGCTCGAAGATCCGTTCGTCGTGAAAGCCCGGGAAAAGTCGGGTCGGATCGCGTCCGACGCTGAGTACCGTGCCCACCGGCATGCGTGACACCACGACCGGCCCGGAGCCGTCGCTGCTCACGACGCAAGCGCCGATGGCGGCGTTCGGCAGAATCGTCGCAAGGCCGTCCGCGAATCCGCGCGTCAGCTGCTCGAGCTCCACGTCGATCGGCAGGCTGAGCGACAGCCGCAGCAGCACGTCCCGCCACGACTGCGCCAAGGGCGACTCGGAGCTGCGCCGACGGCCCGACTGCGCGGGCTCGGAGGCTCTCGCCTCGGCCGGTCGCGGAGTTTCGCCGAGCTCTTCTGAGTCGCTGCTCATGGCGGCTGATCCCCGCCTTCCTTCTCGGTCGCCTTTTCGAGGTCCAAGATCTTGGCAGCGCCGACGTAGCTCTTGGTCTCGTACTTGGTAATCTTGCCGACTTTGCGCACGATCTCCGCCATGCGCTCGGATTCTGTGACGATTACATTGGCCGCGTGAAATAGCTGCTGGTGGTCACCAAGCTGACGCTTGAGCAACTCTGCGTAACCGATCACGCTGGTCAGTGGTTGGTTGAGCTCGTGCGCGGCGGCTCCCGCCAGCTCGGCCACGATGGCTTGCTTTTCGCGCGAGCGTAGCTCCTCTTGGGCGGTGTTCAAGCGCGCTTCCATGCGCAACTTGTCGCGAATATCCGTGAAAATGCCGACCGACCCGATCGGTCTACCGTTGTCGATCACGAGCGACGCGGAGATCTGCACCTGGATCGCTTCGCCGCTGGAGGTGAGCATGTCGACGCGGTGATCTTCCAGCCTGCCGTAACCGGACACGCTCGGATCTCGGATCTTGCGCATGATGTCGCGCGCGACGCCCGGCGGGTACAGGCTTTCGACGCGCATCTTGCCGACGACCTCGCTCGGCGAGTAGCCGAAGATGCGCGCGGCGGCGCGGTTGAACAAGAGCACGGTGCCGCGCAGATTGGCCGAGACGATGCCGTCTACCGAGCTGTCGATCACGCTCTCCAAGAACTCCTTGGTCTGCTTGAGCTCGATCGCGGTGGCGCGCTCCTTGGTTACGTCGCGGAAGCTGAACACGACCGCGTTGTCCTCATGCAGCACCGAGCTGAAGCTGACGCTGATCGTGCGCTCGTCGCCGGATTTGTCGGTGATGGCGATGTCTACGCCTCGCGGGTAGATACCGTCCAAGAAGCCGCGTAGCAGCCTGCCTGCGCGGTCGCGTTCGAGCGGCGCCAAGAAGTCTTCGAAACGCAGCGCCATGAGCTCGGTTTCGCTGAAGCCCGTGATTTCTCGCGCGCGAGGGTTGGCAAACAGCACTTTGCCCTCGCGATCGATGACGACCATGCCGTCGGCCGCGCTCTCGAAGAAATCCGCGTAACGCTGGAACAGTTGCACGCGCCGTTCGGCTTCGGCGCGCGCGGAACGGCTCTTTTCCGTGGCGTCGCGTAACGACTGCAAGATGCGCGCGTTGCGCAGGGCAATCGCCACGGCGTTGGTCAGCGTGGTGACCAAAGACAACTCGTGATCGTCGAACGACGATTTGCGCTTGGAACGCAAGAACAGTACGCCCATCGCGCCGTGATCGTGGAGGATGGGCAACAGCGCGAAAGAATTGAAGCCGATCGACGGCTCGTGCTGACGTACGACCTCGAGCAGCGGGTGCTGGGTGCCGTCGCGAATCACCAGCGCGCGACCAGTTGCGAGCACTTCGCGGATCTCGGGGTATTTATCGAGGGCGATCGGCAGATCTCGCAGCTGCTCGTCGTCGCTCGTCGCCAGCACGTAACCGACGTTGCCGGACTCGCCGAAGAGCACGATGCTGCAGCGGTCCACGTGGGCGAAGGCTGCCACGCGCTGCACGACCGTGAACAGAATGTCGCGAATGTCGAGCGTCGAGGCCAGAGTCTGGGTCAGCTCGAGCACGGTCTCTTGATCGCGCTCGCGCCGGTTCAGGCGATCCACGTATTCGCGCACCCGCATTTGTCCGCGAATTCGCGCGATCAGCTCGGCTGGCCGAAATGGCTTGTGCACGTAGTCGTCAGCGCCGGAGGCGAAGACCTTGGCTATCTCCTCGTCCGACTCGAGCCCGGTGAGGACGACCACCGGGGTCTCGACGAACTTGGGATTTTTGCGGATTTGCTCGAGC
The DNA here is from genome assembly GCA_036509605.1 of Polyangiaceae bacterium. Lineage (GTDB taxonomy): Bacteria > Myxococcota_A > Polyangia > Polyangiales > Polyangiaceae > PMG-095. Next base: position 2,707 of record DATCFJ010000864.1, read on the forward strand.
ACCGCGTAGCCGTCGGGCGCCGGCATCACCAGATCGAGCAGGACGACGGTGGGGGTGTTCTTCTCCAGCCACGCCAGCGCCTGCGCGCCGTCTGACGTCACAATCGGCGTTAGCCCGGCGGCAAGCAGAGTCTGTTCGAGGACGTGCCGGCTGACCGCGTCGTCGTCCACGACCAGAATCGAGATCTCGGCGGACACAAGCGTTGCAACTTAGCACGAACGTCCCAACTTCGTGCGCCGCGTCGTTCCTGTCGGCGCGGCCGCGGCGACGGCTGGCGCTGTAAGGGGATGTGGGTCTTCTCGGCCTTCGGCAGCGCGCCCGCGGCGCTCTCTAGCGTGGTTTATACGTTCTGGGTATAACTCTCGAGGTGTCCGTGACGAGGCCCCCGACTCGGTCGCCGCTGAAGGCGAGCCAGCCCGATGCCCTCGACGACCTCGAGGAGCTGGGCGACGACGCGATCATCGCGCAGCAGACCGAAGCGCACGCCCCGCGGCCACGCGCCAATGTGTCGGAGGAATCACGCAGTGTGGTGATCACCGAACCGCAGCGGCGGGACACCGAGCCGCCGCGCGGTACCGGCTTTCCGGTGCGAGGGACGGGTGAGCCCACGCTGGTGATTCGTGATCGCCGCGCGTTGGATGAGCTCCGCCGCGAGATCGTGCAACGTCAGGCCAAGAAGCGCCGCAGCAGTCGTGCTCTCTACATGTGGGGCGGGCTCGGCCTGGTTGCTTTCGTGCTCGGGGGCATTGTGGCGTTTTTGGCGACGGACTCGCGCTCGGACGCGGCGCAAGCCAACGACAGCCAGTCGGCTCGCGTCGAAGGGCAGACGGCAAACTCGCATGCCAGCGACGCCGTGCCGGTCGTTAAACCGGCAGCAGTGCCGGTTGACGCGCCGCGCGCAGTTCGGCTCGACGACTTGCCGGTCGAGCCGAAGCGCAAGCACTAGGCTGCAGTCGTCTTCGCTCGCTATTCGAGCATTCGCTCGCTATTCGAGCAACTTCGGGTCGACAGTCTCGAACTCGAAGCCGTGCTGCTTGAGGCTGGGCCCGATCTGCGCGCGATCACCGACGATCACCACGAGCAGATGCTGGGGCTCGAGCCGCAGCGCTTGCTCAGCGACTTCGGCAGTTGGGACGCGACCAACGACGCCCGGGTATTTCGTGTAGTAATCGGCCGGCAGTTGCTCGGCAAAGGTGTTGCGCATGGCGTCGGCGATCGACGAGGTGTGCGTTAACCGCGCGCCCAGAGCGTGCATTAGATCCGTGCGCGCGCGCGCGGCTTCCTGATCTTGGATGGGCGCGCTGCCCTTTGGATCGCGAACGCGATCGAGCTCGGCGAGCAACTCGAACAGCGAGTCAGCAGTGGTCTCGGTTTTGACGTCTGTCGCCACGAAGAAACTGCCCCATTGGCGAGTCGCCAGTGCCTGACCGTGCACGCCGTAGGTGTAGGCATGTTTTTCACGCAAGTTCAGATTCAAGCGCGACGTGAATAGGCCGCCCAGCAGCGTGCCCATGATCTCTCGCGCTTCGAAGCCCGGCTCAGAACGCCTGGGGAAGGGCTGCACCGCAAAAATCGCTGACTGCACGGAGTCCTTGCGGTCGACGAGCACGACGCGCAGCTTGGCTGGGACTTCGGCGTTGACGGCGGCCGTCGGTGCCGGGGCGACAGGACCGCTCGCGTGACCGAACAGCCGCTCCACGTCGGGCTCGAGCTGAGCGAGTGTCAAGTCGCCGACGGCGATCACCGCCATGTTGGACGGCGCGTATGCGCTGCGGTGAAACGCGCTCAAGTCGGCGACGGTCAACTTCTGGACGTCGGGGATACTGCCCGAGACCGGCGCTCCCGCGCTGGGGCCGAGCAGCAGACGTAACGCGACCAGCGAGGCCAAACGCCCCGGTTCCTGGCGTTCGGCGCGCAGTCCGTCGAGCCACTCGCCCTTCACACGCTGAAACTCCGTTGCGGCAAAAGCCGGCCGAAACACCACTTCCGCGAGCAACTCGAGGCCGCGCGGCGTGTCGGCGGTCAGCGTCGACAGCGAGACGTGCGATTCATCGCGGCCCGCGTCGGCTTCGAGCGAAGAGCCGAGCGACTCCGTAGCTTCGGCCAGCGCCAAGCTCGAGTGCTGCTGGGTGCCTTCGGTCAGCATGCGTGCGGTGAGCGCGGCTAGGCCGCTCTTGCCGAGCGGTACCGAGCCTCCGCCGTGACGGACGACGACGGTCAAGGTTGCGACTGCGGAGTGCTTGGGCACGACGAACAGCGTGACGCCGTTCTTGAGCGTCTTCACTGCGGGGGTCGGAAATTGTACGGGCGTTGCTTCGCCGGCTTTAGGTTGCGTGCTTCGAAACGCGTCCGGGTCAGGCGTGTTCTTCGGCGCACTGACTGGGCTCGCGGCGGCGGCGCTCTGGGGCGCGCGAGACGCCGTTGGCGCTGCGCACGCGAACGTCAGACTCGAGACGAAGACGAGCGCGCCAGGTGCGCGAAGGGCGCGCTTCATTTGGCAGCTCCGTTTTTCGCTTCGGGCGCGGCTTCGGTGATCACGACCACGCGTGCCTCGGGTTTCAGCACGTTTTTGACCACACGCTGCACGTCGGCGGCGCTCACTTTCTCGATTTGTGCCAGATATTTGGGCAAATAACCGGGGTCTCCGGTGTATTGGTCGAAGCGTTGCAGGAGGCCCGCGCGGCCCGACTCTCCGCCAGGGCCGTTCAGCAACTCCAGGTCGCTGAGCATGTCGACCAAGATGCGCCGCTTGGCGCGCTCGAGCTCTGCCTTGGTCGGTCCGCTCTTGGCTAACGCGGCGAGCACTGCGTCCAGCTCTTGCTCGACAGCGGTCGGCGACTTGCCCGTGGCTACCGTGGCGCCCAGTGTCGTGATGCTCGACACTTGGTTCGATTCGAGGCTCGCGCTGACGTCCGCGGCTAGCTTGGTCTGCACCACGAGCCGCTGATAGAGCCGCGTCGCCTTGCCGCCGCCGAGGATCGCGGTGGCGACTTCCACGACTGGGTCGTCTGCCGTGTAGGCGGGCGGCGTGCGGTAACCATAAGAAACCTGAGCCAGGCTCACCGATTCCTTGACCACGACGCGCTCGGGCTTGGAGAGCGGTGCGTACGCGGTCGCCTTGGCCTCGGGGCGTTTGCGGTCGGGCAGGGTGCCGAGGTAGCGCGCGATCAGTGCCTTGGCCTGTGGCACATCGAGGTCGCCGGCGATGCACAGCGTGGCATTGCTGGGCGCATAATATTCGCGGAAGAACTCGACTACGTCGGCCAAGGAGGCGGCGCTCAGGTCCTGCATCGAACCGATTACGGCTCCGTTGTAGGGGTGGCCGGCGGGGAACAAGGTGTTCAGCATGGCCAACGAGCTCGGGCCGTAAGGCGCATTCTCGTAGCTCTGGCGGCGTTCGTTTTTTACCACGTCGCGCTGCACGTCGAGCCGCTCCTGCGTCAGCGTATCGATCATGAAGCCCATGCGGTCACTCTCGAGCCAGAGCAGCAGCTCGAGATTCTCGCTGGGTGCGGTCTCGAAGTAGTTCGTGCGATCCCAGCTGGTCGTGCCATTGCTGTTGGTTGCGCCGATGGACTCCAGGACGTGGTCGAACTCGTGGCCCACGTGCTTCGAACCCTCGAACATCAGGTGCTCGAATAAGTGCGCGAAACCCGAACGGTGCGCAGGTTCGTTGGCTGGGCCCACGTGATACCAAACGTTGACTGCGACCAGCGGTAGACTCCGATCACTGTGCAAGATGACCGTCAGCCCGTTGTCGAGCTTGAACTTCTCGAACGGGATGGTGACTTCCGGCGCGGGCGGTGTGGCGACGGCGCTGGGCGCGGCTTTGATCGGCGCGGCCAGCGCGCTGCTGACCGGCAGCGCACCGATCGTCAGGGCGAGCACGGCGAACAGGCTCTCGATAGCGCGGGCGTTCCTCATGCGCGGAAACTTAAAACATCTTTCTGGTCCGCGAACGGCCGTGTGGCCGCACTTGCTGGACGCGCTGGCCGCGTGATAGCGAAATCGATCGAAGACTGCGCAGCGCAGGGACGGAGAGGCTGATGTCGCAACAAGGACCCGGTGGATACGGCGGCGGCGGACCCTACGGACCGCCAGGTGGCGGCGGCTACGGCGGTCCACCGCCCGGCGGTCCACCGCCCGGCGGTTACCCGCCCGCGCCGCCCGGCGGCTACGGTCCACCTGGTGGACAACCGCCCGGCGGTTACGGCGGTCCGCCCGGTTACGGCCCACCCGGCGGGCAACCCCCTGCCGGCTACGGTCCTCCGCGCTACGGCCAACCGCAGTACGGCGGTCCTCCGCCTGGCGGACAGCCGCCGCCCAGCAAGAGCCCGCGGATCTGGGTGGGGATCGGTTGCGGCGTACTCGTGCTGCTCGGCGCAGTTGGCGGCATCGTTAGCTTCATTCTCGCGCGTCGCGCGGCCGACAACGTCGAAAAGCAGATCGATATTGCAGCGACGAGCGTCGCGGCAGGCGCATCGGCGTTGAGCGGCGTGACCGGCAACGCAGCGTCCACGGCAACGTGCGCCAGCGCCATCGCTTGCTGCAAGCTCACGGTGGCCAAGACAGCGGGCGCGAATGCGCCTGCTATCGAGCAAGCGTGTTCTGGTTTGGCCATGCTGTCGGACACGCAATGCACGGCGCAGCTCGACGCGTACAAGCGCGCCGCGGTAGCGCTCGGGTTCACCTGTCCGTGAACGGCGCCCGATGACCGCGAGCGCCTCTCAGACCGTCGAAGCCAAACGCCTCGCCGAAAACGCCGCGTTCAACTCGGTCTGGCGGCGTTTTGGCCCCTATTTGAGCGAACGGCAATGGGGCACCGTGCGCGAGGACTACAGCGAGTTCGGCAACGCTTGGGAGTATTTCCCGCACGAGCACGCGCGCAGCCGTGCCTATCGCTGGGGCGAAGACGGCATTGCTGGCTACGCGGATCACAAGCAGCGCATCTGCTTTTCGCTGGCGATGTGGAACGAGCGCGATCCGATCCTCAAAGAGCGCTTGTTCGGTCTGACCAATGCCGAGGGCAACCACGGCGAAGACGTAAAGGAGCAGTACTACTACCTCGACGCGACGCCCACGCATTCGTACCTGAAGATGCTGTATAAGTATCCGCAGGCCGAGTTTCCGTATCGTTGGTTGGTCGAGGAGAACGCGCGTCGTGGTCGCGCACAGCCCGAGTTCGAGTTGGTCGATACGGGCGCATTCGAGGGCGGTCGTTACTTCGACGTGTTCGTCGAATACGCCAAGGCGGGCCCGAACGATACGCTGATCCGCATCCGCGCCGTCAACCGCGGTCCCGAAGCGAAGAAGCTGCATCTGTTGCCGCAGATTTGTTTCCGGAATACTTGGTCGTGGAAGAGCGACGCGCGGCGCCCGAGGGCAAGCGCCGAAAACGACCGCACGGTGCTCCTGCAGCACGAGCAGCTTGGGCAATTTCGGCTCTATTGTCAGGGCGATCCGAGTCTCTTGTTCTGCGACAACGAGACCAACCAGAAGCGCGTATTCGCGGCTGACGGTGGCCCTCAGTACCCCAAAGACGCCTTCCACGATTACGTGATTCATGGCGACCGGGCGCGCGTCTCGCCCGAGCGGCGCGGCACCAAAGCGGCCGCTCACTATGAGCTCAATGTCGAGCCTGGAGCGACTGTGGAGCTACAGCTACGGCTCTCGCTCGAGGCCCACGCAGAGCCCTTCGCCGAGTACGATGCGCTGTTCGCCGCGCGCGAAAAAGAGAGCGACGAATTCTACGCCGAGCTACAGGCCGAGATCTCGGACGAGGACACGCGCCGAATCCAACGCCAAGCCTTTGCGGGTATGATCTGGTCCAAGCAGACGTTCCACTATGACGTGCGCGAGTGGCTAGCGGGCGACGAGACACAGCCGAAGCCTCCCGAAGCGCGCAAACACGGGCGCAACGTCGATTGGGAACACCTCACCAACGAGGACGTGATCTCGATGCCCGATAAATGGGAGTACCCCTGGTACGCCTCTTGGGATCTGGCATTTCATTGCATCCCGTTGTCCGTCATCGACGCAGAATTTGCCAAGTCACAGCTCGTGCTGCTGACCCGCGAGTGGTACATGCACCCGAACGGCCAGCTCCCGGCCTACGAATGGGCCTTCGGGGACGTGAACCCGCCGGTGCACGCCTGGTCCGCTTGGCGCGTGTTTCAGATCGATCGAAAGCAGCGTGGCGACGCGGGCGATCACAAGTTTTTGGAGCGCATTTTCCACAAGCTGATGATCAACTTCACCTGGTGGGTGAATCGCAAAGACGCCGAGGGGCGCAATATCTTCCAGGGCGGGTTTCTAGGCCTCGACAACGTCGGCGTGTTCGATCGCAGCAAACCATTGCCGACGGGCGGGTACATCGACCAATCGGACGGCACGGCCTGGATGGCCATGTACTGCCTCAACCTGATGCGCATCGCGCTCGAGCTCGCCGAGAGCAACGACGCGTACGAGGACATCGCCAGCAAGTTCTTCGAGCACTTTCTGCACATTGCAGAAGCGATGACCGCGATCGGCAGCGAGGTCTGCCTGTGGGACGAGCACGACGAATTCTATTATGACGTGTTGCACATCGCGAACGAGCGACCGGTGCCGCTTCGCATCCGCTCGCTCGTCGGGCTGATGCCGCTATTTGCGGTCGAGGTGTTGCAAACGGAGATCATGAGCGCGCTCAAGGGCTTCAGTGGACGCCTCAAGTGGTTCCTCGAGTATCGCCCTGACTTGGCCAAGCTGGTGTCGCGCTGGACCGAGACCGCAACCAGCGAGCGGCACCTGCTGTCCCTGCTGCGCGGCCACCGCATGAAGCGGCTCTTGGTTCGCATGCTTGACGAAAACGAGTTTCTCTCGGACTACGGCGTGCGCAGCCTGTCGCGCTTTCACCGCGAGCACCCGTTCGTGCTCGAGACCAAGAGTGAAAACTTTGTCGTCGCCTACTCCCCCGGTGAGTCCGAATCCGGCTTGTTCGGCGGGAATTCGAATTGGCGCGGCCCGATCTGGTTTCCGACGAACTTCTTGATCATCGAGTCTCTGCAGCGCTTCCACCATTACTACGGCGATGATTTCAAGGTGGAGTGCCCGACTGGCTCCGGGCAATACCTAACGCTGGATCAGATTGCCGATCACCTGAAGGAGCGCCTGACACGTCTGTTCGCTCGGGACCAAAGCGGTCGGCGACCGATTTACGGCGACAACGCGCTGTTTCAAAACGACCCGCACTTCCGCGACTACCTGTGCTTTCACGAGTACTTCCATGGCGACAGCGGGCGCGGGCTCGGCGCGTCCCACCAAACCGGTTGGACGGGCCTGATCGCGAAGCTGCTCGTGCCGCGACAGAAACACGACTGAAGGCCGTGTCACTGGGCTACGGCGATCTGCAATCTTTGAAAGCCAGGCATGCATTAGGGCCGCGCGGCGTTTTAGCACCGTATGCCGAGAGCGAGCGAGTACGCTTTGGCGGTGCCTGGTTTGGGTCGCCGCCCGTTCGTGATCGCCGCTCTAGCCCTGGGGCTCGTACTGGCTGGCTACGAGCTCATGCCGCAGGACGAGCGTCAGATCGCGGGCATGCTGAGCGATCTGTGTGCCAAGCTGAACCAGGCCCACGACGAAGCCGGGCTCGTACAGTTGCAGCAGGCTTTGCACGGTGCGCTGCTACCGAACGCGAGCGTGCGCGTCGCCGAGCTCGGCATCGACGTGCAGGGCGCCGATGAAATCACGGCTCGCGCGCGAGAGCAGCTCGCCAGCGGCTTGCCGCTCTCCTTCGCGTTGAACAGCCTCGAGGTTCATCGGAGTGGGCGGCTCGCGCGTGTGGATGTGGATCTGCTGGTTACGATTCGCGGCTCGGGTGAGCAAAGCCGCGATCTGCGCCACACGCACATTCGGCTGGCGAAGGCCGTCGCAGCTTGGCGCATCGAAGCCGTCGACATCGATCGGGTCGCTGCTTCCGAGCCCGAAGCGCGGCCTTGAGCTAGCGGGCGGGCTCGACCACGCGCACCGCGGCGGCCAACAGGACCAGCGAGATCCACGCCAAATTCGCCAGCAATAGGTGGATGACCTGCATCGGACCGGGCGCGGAGAGGAAGACATTGGCCACCCCGGCCAGCACCTGTAGACAAACCGCGCCTGCAACGTACTGGCAGGCGCGTTTCACCGCGCGCCCAGGGCAGTAGGCGGGCAACAAGGCGGCGGCATAGACCACGAACGCCGCGACACCGAGCGCCAGAACCGGATGAATGTCGCGTACACGCTGAAGCAAGCTAGCGCTCGTTCCTTGATCCTCTTGGAAACGTGCGCTGAGCCCGCTCGTGTGGACCGGGTAGACGGTATCGCCCAGCGCGGTCACGGCTCCAGTGGCCGACACGAGTAGAATCCCGAGCCCGGCCAGGAACAAGAGCAACCGTGCGGTGCCGGTTACCGGGCGCACGGACAGCCAGCCGCGATTAGCAAAATACGCACACCAGGCGAGGGCAGCGGTGAGCAGCGCGGTGCTCATCAAGTGCAGCGGCAGCACCAGGATACGGCCGAACGAAGCGTCGTTCTCGACCAGCCGCAGCTTCACGAGCAGGGCGCCGATCAACGCTTCGACCAAGATCATTGCAAACGCCAAGGCCGACGCGCGACGCGCGGCGTGCCGGGGTGGATAGATTCGAAACGCTGCGCCGAGCAAGCCGATGATCGCTAGGACGCTTAGCCCGGAGGTGATGCGATGCGCGTACTCGATTGCCGTCTTCAGGGTCTGCGGCATCTGCAGCAGCTCACCGTTGCAGCTCGGCCAGTGCTGACCGCAACCCGCGCCCGACCCGGTAATGCGCACGACGGCACCAAACAGAATCACGAGCAGCGTGTAGCCCAGCAAAAGCCATGCGTAGCGCGCGAAGTGCCCGCTCGGCTCCTCAGTCGTCCCGGGTGAGGCCAGGGAGGTCGTGCCATTGGTATCCATCAGCCGCCTCGATTTGCCACGAGCGGCGCTGACGGTCGAGGGGCACGCAGAAAATGAGGCGATCCCAGTCGACGGCACGGCGCGTCCGCGGTAGGTCCCGGCCGTGGATCAATACGACATCATCGCGGTCATCGTGGGCGTGATGTTTACGTTGCGAAAGCTGGACACCCAGAGTCGCAACGCAAGCCAGCACCCCGGCGTTGACCCGGAGGATTTTCTGCGCTGGCAACGTCAGGGCACGGCGGCATACGTGCCGGGCGCGTATGCGAGCTTTGCGCGCGTCGTGTTTCACTTCTTCTACATTCGCTACGTGGCGCATCATCCGTTGAGCCCCACTGCGTTTCGACGCGTCGCGCTGCTGGTCGACTTGGTCTGGCTCATCGCCGTCACTTCGACCTTGATCCGCGCGCACTACGCCCGCGAACTGCGCAAGAAACTCGGCATCGTCCTAGAAAAGCCGCAGCCGACGCCCTAAGCGCTTGATACCTCGCTGAAACAATCCCGGGAAGGGAGGTTTCGCTGGCAGCGTAAGAGCAGGGAGCATGAGAGAACGCTACCTGCAATCCCTGGCCATTCTGTTGGCGGGACTCTTTTCCTCGGAGCGTTCGCGTGAGCGCGTGCCAGCCGAGCCTGATCCGCGAGCGCGTCCCGAACCGCCTGAAATGCCGGCCCGAGACGCAAAGCTCGAGAACTGAGCGGCCGCGCCGAGCGGCTACTTGTGCGGGCGCGTGAGGATCGCGCCGGGCTTGGGTCGAGCCGACGCTGGAGTGACGGGC
>DATCFJ010000865.1:0-5641 GCA_036509605.1 Polyangiaceae bacterium
ACAGGTCGATTTCATCGGCCAAGATGAGCTCGCCGCGGGCGGCCAAGATGCCCATGCGCAGCGCCTTGCCGTAGTTGGGCTCGCCCGCTGAAATACAGCGCACCTCGGCATACTTGGCGCTCAGCTCGCTAGCAATGCTCACGGTGCGATCGCGCGAGCCGTTCTCGGCCAGCAAGATCTCGTAACGCCAGCCGAATGGAGCGAGGCGCTCGCGCAAGTCCACGACGGCCGAGTGCAAAATGCCCTCTTCGTTGTAAACCGGAATCACAATCGAGATTTCGGGGGTCTGCATGCTTAGCCCTCACAAAGGGCCAGAGCCCGCTCCGCCGCCGTCTTTCCGAACACAATCGCGTCTTCCATTGCTGAATAGTTCCAGTTTCCATAGCGGCCGCTGGACACGATTCGTGCTTCCTCCAAGAAGGGGCGAATCACGTCCAATGCGGCAAAATATTCGTGGTCGAAAATCACGTAAGCAAAATCAATGCGCCGGGCCCGCGCGAACTCAATTTCGTTCGGCGAGTCAATCACGCCCATCTCGATCAGCCCCTCGGCGACGCGCGGCAAGACTTCTGCGATGTCCGGCCGCGAACGATCGGCGAGCTCCACGTACAGTGAGGCTTTTCCAGGTGGTGCGACCGCCGGCGAGAAGTGCGAGTAGTGACCAATGCGATAAAACGGGTACTTCGCCTCTGGCACGTATGCCCAATGAAAATTCTTGCCGGATTCTCGGCGGAGGGCCACGTCCAGGTAATCCAGGTGTGAGCAGCGCAGCTTGCTCGCCGCCACACGTACAGGCTCCGGCAGCACGTCGATCAAGCCGAGGAGCCTGGGCAAGGGGATCGTGCTGAGCAGCACGTCGAAGTCGACGTTCTCGTGCTCGAAGACCAGGCGTCGGCGCGAGAGCTCGATGCGGAGTGGGCTTCGTTCGAGCTCCAGCTCCGGTACACGCCGAGCCATGCCCTGCGCGAGCTGACCGATGCCCAGCCGCGGATAGATAAAGTTAGTGTTGTAGCCGAGCTCACGATCATTCAGCCCGACGGCGCCCGCGATCACGTCTTCCACGCGCGGTAGCGGCACGAAACGCTGGCACCAAGCGCTGGTGATCTCTCTCGGGTGAACGCCCCAGAGACGGGCGTTGTACGGGATCATGAAGTGCCGGCTGATGCCCTCGCCAAAATGAGTAAGGCAGAACTCTTCGAAGTTCTTGGGCTCGGGTTTATTCGGGGCGAAGTGCGCAGTGATGAAGCCCTGCAAGCATTCGTAGGCCACGGCCGGCGGAAGGCCGTAGGTGTTGGCTTGAAACGGATAACGAGTGTAGACGCCGTTCGACCAGATCACACTTCGGCGTTGCACTTGGAGGTGGTCGGGGCCGATCCAGTCCAGGACCTGCGCACGAAGCGCGTCACTCTTCAGGTGCAGTAAGTGGCCGGTGCGGTCGAAGCGAAAACCGCTGTCTTCGACAGTAATGGCGTGGCCGCCGGGTAGCGCGAGCTTCTCGAAGATTCGGTGGGGCGCCGAACGCGCGCTAAGCTCGATGGCCGCGCTTAGCCCAGTCAAGCCAGCGCCTAAGATGGCTATGGGAGTTCGTTGAGACACAGCGGGCATGCCGAAATCGGGCGGAAACTATCACTAGTTCCAGGATTTGGCAGAGGCTACCGCTGCCAGCCGAGAAACCTCGGCGTTTGTCGGGCTAACGAAGCGCGATTTCGCGCACGCGCGCGCGGCTCCGGAGCTTTTGCATGCCGAGCCGGAGCCGACTTCGCGCCGTTTCGGTCGGCACGCCCTGGTGCTCGGCGACCTCGGAGAGTCAGCAGACCCTGCACTTGGCGGCGCGTGAAGTACGCCTCCGAGGGTAGGGGCTGCTGGAAGTCACTCAAGCCATCGACCAGCGCCTGCTCGCGACGCTCGCGGGCGCGCACGCGGCGCGCGTGGCAGAAGCCGACGCGTAGCGTGAAGCTGTCGACCCAGGCGCGTAGCGAAGTCAACGCGTCCTGCAGATAGCGCGTGTCAGTGCGCGTCGTTCCAGTTCATGCCGTGCCCGATCTCCACGGTCAGCGGCACGGCGAGCTCGAACACGTGCTCCATCGCGCTTTTGATCTTCGCTTCGGCCTCGGGCACCTCGGCGTCCGGCACTTCGAACACGAGCTCGTCGTGCACGCTGAGGGTCATGCGCGCGCCCGGAGTCGGCGGTTCCTTGAGCGCCAGCATGGCGAGCTTGAGTAGGTCGGCGGCGGTGCCTTGAATCGGCATGTTCATCGCGATGCGTTCCGCAGCCAGGCGCTCTGCGCGGTTCGCACTGCGAATCGTCGGCAGTAGACGGCGTCTACCGAGCAGGCTGCGCACGGCTTCGCCCGCGCGCGCGCGCTCCAGAGTTTCGTTCATGAAGCGGCGCACGCCTTCGTAGCGCCGAAAGTAGGCTGCGATGAAGCTCGACGCTTCGGCGCGGGCGATGCCCAGGGATTTGCTGAGCCCGCTGTCGCCTTGTCCGTAGATGACGCCGAAATTCACGGCCTTGGCGCGCGTCCGGTGTTCGCGCGTCAGCTCCTCCTCGCGCAGCTCGAAGATCTCCATCGCCGTGCGAGTGTGAATGTCTTGCCCGGTACGGAAGGCGTCGAGCAGCACCGCGTCTTGCGACAAGTGCGCGAGCACGCGCAGCTCGATCTGCGAATAGTCCGCGCTGACCAACTGGTGCCCGGGTGGCGGGATGAAAGCTTGCCGGATCTTGCGACCGAGCTCAGTGCGAATCGGAATGTTCTGCAAATTCGGATCAGTGGACGATAGGCGCCCCGTCGCGGCGACGGCTTGCTCCCACGAGGTGTGGATCCGCCCAGTCGTTGGATTCAAAAGTTGTGGCAGCGCGTCGATATAGGTGCCCTTGAGCTTCGAAACCTGGCGGATCTCGAGGATCACTTTGGGCAGCGGGTGGGAGTCGGCCAGCGCTTCCAGGGTGTCCGCGTCCGTGGAGCGTGCCGTCTTGGTGCGGCGCAGCGGTTTGAGGCCGATTTCGTCGAACAAGAGCGTTTCGAGCTGGCGCGGCGAATTGACGTTGAACGCTCGCCCAGCGAGGCGATGCGCCTCCGCTTCGAGGCGTTGAATTTCGCGCTCGCACTCTCTGCCCAGGCCGGCGAGGTGTGCCGTATCGACCAGCACACCGCGCTCCTCCATGCGCGCCAACAACGCGGCCAGCGGTAGCTCCATGTCGCGCAGCAGCTTATCGAGACCCTCTTCGGCCAGGCGTGGCTCGAGGCGCTCTCTGAGGTGGTAACTAAACACGGCGCTTGCGCCGACGAACTGACTGGCTTCCTCGATCGTCAGCTCGTCGAAGTCCAAGGTCTGACCGCGCTTCTTCTTCGTCAGCGAATCGTAGCTCGACGGAACAACGCCCAGCTCGCGTTGCACCATTGGCTCGCGCTCGTTGCGCGCTTCGGGATCGAGCAGGTAACCGGCCAGCCTTGCGTCGAACCCGTAGCCTGCGAACGTGAGCCCTGCATGCGTCAGCACGACATCCACGCGCTTCAAGTCCAGCGCCGCTTTGGGCAAGCCCGCGTCAGCCAAGAGAGGGCCCAAAATCTCCTTCAAGTCAGCGAGCGCGATCTGCCTCGGGCAGCCCATGTAGCGGTGCCCAATGGGCAGATACACGGCCTTCCCTGGCTGCCACGAAAAGCTCACGCCTACGAGCGCCGAGCGCAGCGTGTTCGGCGTGCTGGTCTCGACTGCGATCGAGAAGCTTTTCGCGGCGCGCAGCGTCTCGGCTAGCTCGACTAGCTCGTCCTTGCGGGTGAGCACGCTGATCTCTGGCGCGCCGAGCAACGCCGCTCTGGCCTCCGAAGGCGCGTTCGAACGCGCGGAATGCGGCGCCATGCCCGCCGATACCGGTTGACCCGCGGTGAGAGGCGGGCCGTCAGCGTCACTCGAGAGCGCCTGCAGCTGTCGTTGGAAGCCGAGCTCGGCGTACAGAGCGCGTAGCGCGTTGGTGTCGCGCCCGCCGTAACGCAGCGCCTCGAGCTCGAGCAGAACCGGGCAGTCCTCCTTTAGCGTGACCAGGCGTTGGCTGAGAAAGGCTTGTTCGCGATGCAGCACGAGTTTGTCGCGCAGCCCCTTCTTCTTTAGCTCGTCGATGCGATCGTAGATGCCCTGCAGAGTGCCAAACTCGACTAGCAATTCCTTGGCTGTTTTCGGCCCAACCGAAGGCACCCCCGGAATATTGTCAGAGGTGTCACCGGTCAACGCCAGCAGATCTCGCAGTTGGTCTACGCGCACGCCGAAGCGCTCTTCCACCTCAGGGACTCCGAATACGCGGTCGCGCATCGTGTCCCACATGATCGTGTGCTCGCTGACGAGCTGCATCAGATCCTTGTCGGCAGCGACGATCACTACCCTCAGGTCGCGCTTCTCGGCGCTGCGCACGGCGCTCGCGATCAGGTCGTCCGCCTCCACGCCGTCTTGCTTGAAGATCGGAATGTTGAAGGCGCGTACGATTTCCTCGCAGCGCGCCATCTGCTGCTTCAAGTCCGCTGGCGCCGGCGGACGATTGGCCTTGTACGCGTCGTAAATCTCTTTTCGAAAAGTGACGCGCCCGGAGTCCATCGCGATTGCGAGCAGTGCCGGCCGACATTGGCGCACGAGCCGCTCGAGCATGCTGACCGTGCCGTGCACTGCGTGAGTCGGCTCGCCCGTTGGACTCGAGAGCGGCGCAATCGCGTGATAGGCGCGCAGCATGTAGCTACTGAGGTCGACGATGTACAACACGTCGGGTGCTGCGGCTGGAAAGAGCTGCGTCATGTCGCGGTCTTAACCCGAGACCGCGTGAGCGCAGCCGTGACCGGGATTCGGCCTTGATTTGCCGTGCGGCCAGGTGGCCGATGACACGCTTCGCGGCTTCGCAGGAAGGCCAAGGCCTGAGCGCGCGTAGTAGGTAGGGAAGTGTGGAAGCGGACCCACGTTTCCGCTGCAGGCGAGCAAGCAAGCACGCACGCAAGAGTGACGGCTCGTATGCCTTTTTTCCAAGTGGCGTTACCGCTTCTGGCTTCGAAGCGGGATCACCGCTACCCTTTGAGGCTCGTGACAAATTCCGATCCCCCAGTTCCGCAAGGCTTGGTGGCAGGCAAATATCGCCTGACGCGGTTGCTTGGTCGCGGCGGCATGGGTGCGGTCTGGGAAGGCACGCACACCTCGCTCGGTACGCGCGTCGCGGTGAAGTTCATCGACGCCGAGTACGCTGAGAGCCCGGAAGCCCGCAGCCGCTTCGAGAACGAGGCGCGCGCTGCGGCCAAGTTGCGCAGCAAGCATGTGGTCGAAGTCTACGACCACGGCGTCTCGGACGACGCCCGCCCGTTCATCGTAATGGAGTTCCTGCAAGGTGAGCCGCTGGACAAGCGGCTCGACCGCGTGGGTCGCCTGGAGCCGAAGGAAACCGCGCACATCATCTTGCAGGTGTGCCGCGCGCTGACCAAAGCTCATGCTGCGGGTGTCGTGCATCGCGATCTCAAACCGGAAAACGTATTTCTGGTTTGGGACGACGACGAGGGCACCGATGTCGCCAAGGTGGTCGATTTTGGAATTGCGAAGTTTACGGACTCCTCGCTCGGCGCGTCGTCGTCTTCCACGCGCACCGGCTCGGTGCTCGGCACGCCGCACTACA
>DATCFJ010000866.1:0-2777 GCA_036509605.1 Polyangiaceae bacterium
TTCTCGCCCGAGGGACCGATCGTGTGGGCGAGCGCGGACTATCAGAAGACGGGCGTGACGCCGTACGTGCATGAGGCTGGCGCGCGCGTGCCCTCGCTGCGTCGCCTGTATACGAAGTGGCCACACTTCACGAACGGCTCCGCCGACACGCTGCGCGACGTCCTGAACGGCGTGCGCTACGACGAAGCGCGCTTCTTTCACCAAAACGCGCCCGCCGATGCAACGCTGCACGCCCTAACGCGCGAGGAAGCCGCCGACCTGGGTGCGTTCCTCGACCTATTGTGACGCGGTTAGGGTTGGACGGACGCCGGCTGGGCGTCGCCCACCGGATCTACGGCGGAAATGACCGCAACCTGGATATCCAACCGGCGGGACGAGCTGATCGGCGAACCATCGAACTCGACGATATGGAAGCGATCGAACACGCGCGTGCCGGTGGTCTTCACCTGTGAGCCGACGATTTGCACGCGCTGTTGAAACAGCGCTTGTGCCAACGCCAAGAGCAGCCCTGAGCGATCCCCCGTTTCGACCTCGAGCGTGCTGAACACGCCGTCCTGGCCTTCGATGAAACGCACGACCGTTTCCGATGCTGCAGGCGTGGGTGGCGGGCGAACGCTTGGGTCGGCACGCCGTCGATCGAGCTTGCCATCGAGCAGGCCGATCAGCGTGGTGCGCAGCAGGTCGATCTCTTCCTTGCTGACGCGCAGCTTACGCTGCGCATCTTTCTCGTGGCGCACCCAAAACACGTCCACGGCCTCGTTCGGGCGATCAGCGACGCGGCGCGTGTACGCTTCGGCCTCGATGACGTCCAGCCCGCACAAGACGAGTGCGGCGCTGATCGTGGCCAGCAGGCCTGGGCGATCGTCGGCGACGACGCACACGGCCGAACCCGGCACGCGACTCGAAAAAAAGCTACCGACGTTGGCCGATGCGGACTCGCGCTCGCGAGCAATCTTCGTATGAGCGCCGATCGCTACGAGATCGAAATTTCGGCGGTAGCTCTCGGGCAAGGATGCCGCGAAGGCCCGCACGTCCTCGGATTCATCGGGGGAAGTAGGCACGGGACCAACCTAGCGCAGAGAAAAGGCAGGCGCCTTTCATTCCTGTTTCCAACGTGTGTTCTAGCATTGCTAGCCGCCGTCCCTCTTTGCCGGTTGAGCAAAGGGAAAGCCCGGAATCACCGGAAAACCAGAAGGCAACGCGGTCGGAAACGCGGTCGGAAAAGTCTTCGGCAACGGCGGAAAATTGCTCGGCAACGGCGGCAGAGTGCTTGGCAAAGGGAAGGGAAACGGAAACGTGTTGTTGCGCCCCGCGTCAGCCGCGGTGGGCGCGCCCGCGTCCGTCGGACGAATTACCGTCGGGCCCGTGGTCGGCGTACCGGGAGTGACCGTTGGGTTCGACGCGCGTCCCGGAGTTACCGGCAGGATAGCCGGTATGTTGGGTTGGATCTGAGTTGTGGCGCCGGCGTCGACCAGCGGGCTCACGTTGGTCTCCGGGGTCGGTACGTCCGCCACGAGCGGCGCGTTGCTCGAGTCAGGCTGCTGCTGCGTGTAAAAGACTGCAGCGAGCGCTCCGCCGCCGAGCAATAAGAGCAGCAGCAAGCTGAGCGTGATCCACAAGCCCGTACGCGAGCGACGCCGCTGCGGAGGAGGCGGTTGTCCGAGAGCGGTGGGAAGATATCCAAGATTCGCGTTTGCCGGCGGCATGTTGCCTGGCAGTGCGCTGGCGCGCAGCGCTTCACGCACCGCCTCGTCCGAGACACGTTGGGTCGTGCCCTTGGCTTCGAGCTGTGCCGGATCGGCATCGGGGGGCAGGGTCTTAGGCACGGCGCGCCCCGGATCGAAGGCTTGCGCAGGGCCGGTTTGGTTCGGAGCGAGTTGGTGCGGAATAATAGCGGGCACCGCGAGATGTGCGACCGGCTCGGAGCTAGCGGCTAGACGCCCGGCATGACTCAACGCTCCAGCGAACGGCGCGAGCGCCAGCCGCATCTCGAGCGCAGTCGCAAAACGGGCTTCGCGATCCGCGGCCAGAGAGCGCTCGACCACCGCAACTAAGCCCGGATTGAGGCTTGGTTCCAGCGCGGCCAAGTGCCGCACGTTGCCCGAGACCACTGCGGCGACGATCGCTTCGACGTCGTCACCGTCCGCGGGGCGACGACCTGACAGCATCTCGAACAAGATCACGCCGAGCGAATACAGATCGGCGCGGTGATCCACGGTCTCGGCCGAGAACAGTTGTTCGGGCGCCATGTACTCGGGCGTACCCATGACCACGCCGGCGCGGGTGAGGCCCTTTTGGTACTCGGTGCTGGCGCGCAACTTGGCGATGCCGAAATCGATCAGCTTGAGCAACGGCCCGCCGGTAGCCGGCACGATGAACACGTTGTCCGGTTTGAGATCGCGGTGCACGACGCCAATGGCGTGCGCCGACTCCAAACCGGACAAGATCTGCAACGCGAAATCGACGGCCTGCTCGACCGGCAATTTGCCGCGGCGATCCATGGCTTGTTGCAGCGGCTCGCCGTGCAAGAGCTCCATCACCAAGTATGGCGAACCGTCGGCGGTCTGATCGACGTCTGTGACATGCGTGACGTGCGGGCTGCGAATGCGCGCTGAAACCCGCGCTTCCTGCAAAAAGCGTGAGCCCAGCCCTGCGCGCTGGGCAAGCTCCGAGTGAAGGAACTTCAGCGCGACAGTCGTCTCCAAGAACTCGTGGTGCGCCTCGTACACGGTGCCCATGCCGCCGTCGCCGATCAAGCGGACGATGCGGTACTTGCC
>DATCFJ010000867.1:0-2126 GCA_036509605.1 Polyangiaceae bacterium
CCGCGCTCGAACCGGACGGCCGCTCCCGGCTTGCGCATGCCCGTGACGCGGCCTCGGCGGTGATCCGTGCCCTGGCGCCCGGCGCGCAGGCGGTAATCGTCGAGGCTGGACGGGAAGCCCATGTCGTATCGGCGATGGACAGCGACCGGCGGCGCCTCGAAGCCTCGCTCGCCAAGCTCGAAGGCTCGGACGCCGAAGGGCGCATGACCCAAGCCGTCGCCACCGCCAGCACGCAACTTCGACCCTACGACCGGGGCGCGCGGCTGGTCGTGGTCAGCGACGGCGCGCTCGCGGACCGCGACGCTTTTGCCTTGAGCCGCCTGCCCATCGAGCTGGTGCGCATCGGCGGCGCGATCGACAACGCCGCCCTGGTGCGCCTCGACATTGCCAGCAGTGAAGACCCGATCACGCACCGCGAGCAGGTCCAGGCCTTCGCCATGGTCGAGAACTACGGTTCCAAGCCGCGCAGCCTCTACGTCACGCTCAGCGAGCGAAACGTGACCGAACCGCTCGCCTCACGGCGCATCGATCTCGGTCCAGGCGAGCGCACGCCAGTCGTGCTCGGTTTCGAGCCCGCGCCGGGCGACGCCGGAGCAGGCCTAATCGTCGAATTGTCGCCGCACGACGCCTTGCCCAGCGATGACCGTGCCTATGGCCGAGTCCCGAGCGGAGCAAAGCTTTCGGTGGTGATGGCTCCGAGCAAGGGCAACGCCTGGGTCGCACGTGCGCTCGCCTCCGATCCGAACGTCGACCTGCTTACCGCCTCGCTTTCGGGCTTGGCCGGCGCCGGCGTCGCTGCAGACGCCCTGGTCGTGGTCGACGGCGCGTGTCCCTCCGATGCGCCGGGCGCGGATCTGTTGATTCTGAACCCGCCCCCGGGCCCGTGCGGCACAACCGTGGTCGGCACCTCGATCGACAACCCGGTAGTCACCTCCTGGGCCGAGGTAGACCCGCGCCTTCGCTTTCTCTCCTTAGACGGCGTGGAGCTCGCGCGAGCCCATCGCTTGGAGCCGGGCAGCCCGCAAGCCGGGTTGGTGCAGAGCCGCGAAGGCACGTTGATCGCGGACGCTTCGAGCCCAGGGCGGAGCATGACCGTGGTCGGCTTCGACGTCGGTGACAGCAATTGGCCGCTCAAGGCGTCGTTCGTGCTCTTCATGCGCAACGTCGTCGAGCTGGCGCGTAGCCATCGCCTGCGCGGCGCTGAGGCGCCCGCGCGCACGGGCGAAGCCTACAGCCTGCGCGTCCCAGTCGACGTGAGCGAAGTCGATCTGGAAACGCCAAGCGGCAACCACGAAAAGCTGACCGCACAGGGCGGCCTGTGTGTGGTCCCGAACCTCGCTCGCGCCGGCTTTTATTACGCCACCTACACGGGCAAAACCAAGGGCAGCGCGCTGTTCAGCGCTAACCTGACCAGCGAGCGCGAAAGCGATCTGCGGGCGCATGAGCTGCCCAAGGCTTCGGGAGGGACGGTCGCCGCGCGCTCGGAGCGCGAGCTTGCGGATGCAGTGATCGACTGGTCCTGGCTGCTGGCTGCGCTTTCGCTCGGTCTAATTGCGGTCGACGCGTGGTGGGTCACGCGCCGGCCGCGGGTGATCGCTCTTGGCACCCCGGTGCGCCCGGATCGACGACCCGAGGCGGCGCGTTGAAGGCGTTACGCCACGCTCTACGCGCGTTCGCAGCAGTGCCGTTCGCGCTGGTCGTGCTGGGCCGTTTGCCTTGGTTCTACGTTCCGTATTTGCGCTTCGAGCGCCCACTGCTCAGCTTGCCGGCGGCGGCCGCGGTGTGGTTCGTCGTGGCGCGCTTGGCCCTGCTTTCGCCGCGTCAGCACCGGCTGCGGCGCGTGCTGCAAACGCTGACTTTGGGCGCCGCGGCACTGACCGCAGCCTACGCGCTGATCGGCGTCGAGCTGGGCAGGCCCTTGGATCGCTTGGCTATCATCGTGGCCATCGATCGCAGTCGCAGCATCGATCTGGTGCCGGGCGCCGATGCGCGACTAAATGGCGAGCTGCGCGTGGCGGAAGTCGGCATGCGCGAGCACGATCGCATCGGCACCATCGCCTTCGGTGCCAGTGCCGCAGTCGAAGATCCACTGCGCGAGCGCACGATTCTGCCGGCCCCGCAAAAGG
>DATCFJ010000868.1:0-2207 GCA_036509605.1 Polyangiaceae bacterium
TCGCTCGGGCCGAGCGCGCCGCGCGCCACGCCCGTATCCCCGCCCTGACAGCGGAGGTCGAAAGCGCCTCCCTCGTCCTGAACACGCCCGCGGCACGCCTGTTTGCAAGTGGCGCGGAGCGCCTCCTCCTGCTCAAGGAGGTCGAAACGCTGCTGGCGTCGAAAGCGCTCATCGTGGACGCGTGCCGTCATGTCGTGCGTGACGCAAGCACGGTGGTCTCGCTTGCGAGACGTCCGGTGTTGTTCGCGCTCGCACGCGCGCTGGGCGAAGCGTGGCCGGCAGACGTACCGCGGGACACACTCGTCGCGCGCGCATTCCGATCAAAGCTCGCCGATGAATCGCATCGCGCGCGATTACGAGTCGAAGTAGCACGGCTTCGCACGGTGCTTCGGGCGCTGGCCGACGTAAGCGCGACGAAGCGAGGGTTTGCGCTGGCGCCGCGCCGCGCACGCGAGGTCGTCGTGCTGGCGCGGCCCGTCGAAGAGCGCCATGCGGCGGTGCTCGCCTTCCTCGCCGACGGTGAATCGTGGTCGAGCTCGGCCCTGGCGCTGGCGCTTGGAACGAGCCAGCGCAGCGTGCAGCGGGCGCTCGACTCGCTCGCGGCGGGAGGCAAGGTGCAGTCGTTCGGTCGCGGGCGAGCGCGTCGTTGGATGACCCCGCCGGTGCCGGGATGGGCGACGACTTTGTTACTCCCCGCTCCACTGCCGAGTGACTAGTACACCGATTCCATGAAGGTGATCCACGAAGGGGGATTCCCTTGGTCACGGGGCGCCTTGTAGGCAGTCTGGGTGTCAATGTGGTGGGTGGGCATCGTGGCGGCACCTCGTCGGGTGGTGGAGCTTTCGATTGGATCGAATGAGCTGTCTCGGTTGGAGACGATCGCCCGGTCTCGAAGCGAGGCGGCAATCCGGGTTGAGCGGGCGCGCATGCTTCTGGCCTATCATGCCAACCCGTCTTCGGTCGCGGTGGGCGAGCGGATCGGGGTGATGCGCCACACGGTTCGGCGCTGCGTGCGCCGTGCCCAGCATCTGGGCGTGATGGCGGCTCTCGACGACAGTCCGCGGCCGGGCAAGGCGCCGCTGATCACGCCGGAGGCCCGCGCCTGGCTGGTGTCGTTGGGGTGCCGGAAGGCCAAAGACCTCGGCTACCCGCACGAACTGTGGACCACGCGGCTGCTGGCGCGCCACGCGCGCGAGCATGCGGAGACGGCCGGACATCCGTGCATGGCGAACATCGCGCAGGGCACGGTGTGCAAGATACTCGCGCGCCACGAGGTTAAGCCACACAAGATCCGCTACTACCTCGAACGGCGAGACGAGGCGTTCGAGGCGAAGATGGCGGATGTGCTCTGCGTCTATCGCGAGGTCGCCCTCCTGCGCGAGAGCCCCGATGAGAGCAGCGTCGCCATCATTTCGGGAGCCTGCCCTCGGGCTTGACCCGAGGGACGAGAAGCCCGGTATCCAGGCGATCGGCAACACGGCACCCGATTTGCCGCCGCAACCGGGATCGCACGCGGCGTTCGCGCGTGACCACGAGTACAAGCGTCATGGCACGCTGAGCCTGCTGGCCGGCATCGATCTGCTCACCGGCCAGGTGCATGCCAGCATCGAGGACCGCCATCGCTCGCGCGAGTTCGTCGGCTTCCTCAGGAAGCTCGATGCCGCCTACCCGGCCGACACCGCGATCAAGGTGATCCTCGACAATCACTCGGCTCACATCTCGAAAGAGACCAAGGCGTGGGTCGAAAGCCAGCCCGAGGGCCGGTTCTCCTTCGTCTTCACGCCCAAGCACGGCTCGTGGCTCAATCTGGTCGAGGGATTCTTCTCCAAGATGGCACGCTCCATGCTCCGCCACATCCGCGTCGACTCGAAGGCCGAGCTTAAGGCCAGAATCCTTGCCTACCTCGACGACATCAACCGCGACCCGGTCATCCACCAATGGACCTACAAGATCGCCGATGCGGCGTGATAGGAGTCGATCCATGGAAACGCCGTACTAGCGACGGCGATTTGCTATTGCGACTTATTCGCATTTGCATTAGGAGCCCGGCACTGACCGTGGGTTGGCAGGGCGTGCGGCGCCATCAACCCGAGGTGGATCACAAGAAGGGCCCGATGATGGCGTCGATCTCGATCAGGCTGACCGGGCTGGTGCTGCTGGTGGCTGCCGGTCTGCCGACGGCCGCGCTGCATGCGCAGCGCAGCCCG
>DATCFJ010000869.1:0-2456 GCA_036509605.1 Polyangiaceae bacterium
GTGAAGGTACTCGACGGCGCGGCGCACCCGCGGATGACGGAAACGGCTGCTCGTGGGGCACGCGGGCGGCTGTGCGCCCAGCTCGAGCAAGCGGCGCGTGCTATCGTCATACGCGGCTTCGATGTCGAGCTCATCGTGAGCTGCGCAGACACTCGACTGTAGGGCTTGAAGTGCGCGCGCCAATCCTGGGTCGTCAACCTGAGGGCGCGTGAATCGCGGCATCCCATCGACTCGCAGTTTGGCCGCAGTGCGCTCCAAGGCTGCTGGAGTCCAGCAGATCATGAACAGGCTGACCGGTTGGGAGACCTGAATCGTGCGATGCACTTCACCTGGCTCCATGAGTTGAACCGAGCCGGGGCCGGCCGCTCGTGAGCAACCCCGGCTGTGCCATTTCACTTCGAATGACGAGCCGAGCAGCAGCGTCGCCGTGAAGGTATCGTGGTGCATCGACCACCGGCGCATCGAATCGCTGACGCTCCAAAACTCAACCCCCGCCAAGTTCCTGGACGTGTGCACCCGAATCCGTTCTGGAGGGCGGTTGGTCGCGAACTCCTTGCACCATACAGCTTCGACTGTGCTCACTAGCCATCCTCCACACGCACCAGCGTTGAGCGCGCCGAAGCGGCGCGTTCACTCCGTCGACCGGCAGCACACAGGGCAGTTGCAGCGTTCGTGCCGCCTCATGAGCCGGCCGAGAGCTCGCGAGCATTGCTTGAAAAGAGACACTTCGGCGCAACCGGCCACGCGCAGGCGCCCAGGAGTACGGAGTCGAATCCGGATTCGAACGGATTCGGAATCGGATTCGCGCACCCCTGCGCCCCAACGAAAGACGGCTGGTCGAGTACCTCGACCAGCCGTCTTTCGTGCTGCTCTCGCCTGCTCAGTCCCGGTTGAGCAGTGCGGACGCGCGCCGCCGACGCTGCATACGGCCCACGTAGGCCAGACCAAGCAGCGCGAACAGCCAGCCCCCGCGAGTCGTGGTTGATTGCCCGCCAACGCTGACGCTGCAGCCACCCGACTTGGAGTCACCTTTGCCGCTGCTCGACGCGCCGCTGCCGCCCGCCGTGTCGGTGCTCGTATCGCTCCCGCCGTTGGCCGCGTTCCCGCCGCCCGCCGGGTGCGAGCCGCCGGTGCTACCCGCTTCACCAGCTTCGCCACTGAGCAAGTCGCCGCCCGCGCCTGCCAGATCGCCGATGCCCGCGTTGTCTCCGCCGTTTGCATTGGCGCCGCCCAGCGAGCTGTTGCCGCCAGCTGCGCTGTTGCCAGCGGTCGACGTGTCTCCGCCCGACGCGCTCGCCCCGCCGCCACCGCCGGAACCACCAGCGCTGGTCTCGCCGCCGCTCAGTGTCGGGGTGCTGCCGACGAACACTGCCGCGCTCGCCTGCACGCCGCCAAACTGATAGGCGAATGCGCTCGCGGTGAGCACGGTACCGCTCGCCGGAGCCGGGGACGTCACGGTGTTGTCAACCACCGCCGAAAAGCTCAGCGTCGTGCCACCCGCTGCCGCGATAGAAGGCACCGTGTACTGCAGAATATCCCCGAAGCGACAACCACCGATGCCGCCGGCGCAATAGGCGCCGCCCTGCTGGGTAATGGACACGAAGCGCGGCACGTTCACGTTGAGCGAAAAGCTTCCGGTCGGGGTATTCGCGCTGTTGTTGTTGACGCTCAGCGTGTACACGACGGTCCCGCCCGGGGCTACGGTGGTGGGGGTAGCGCTCATCGCTACTGAAAGCAGCGCGTCATTGGCCACCAGGTTCGTTGCCTGCTCGCGCGCGAGCGTTCTGCGAGTGGTCGGTTGCAGTAGCTGAACCGGCGCGACCAACAAGAACCCGGGTGCCGCGTCCGCATCGACCGTGACGACCATTTGGCGCTGCTGAATGGCGCCCGACGCGAGCGAAGCAAAGCTCCATTCGACCAGCCCCGCGCTCGAGGTACCTCCGCCCGTGGCGGACACGAAGCTCGTGCCCTTGGGTACGGCGCTGCTCAGCACCACGGGCACGCTGCCCGTACCGACGTTCGCCGCGTTCAACGTGTACGTCAGCGTGGCACCTGGCGCGACGCGGCTGGGCACGCTGCTGACCGTCAGATTGAGATGGCTGGTGCTGTTGACCAAAATCGTGGATGTCGCAGAAACTGCGCCGAATACGCTCGCCGATGCATCGGCGAACAAGATCGTACCGTCGGGGGGCGGGGGATACGTCACCGAGTTGTCGACCGCGACGTTGAATTGCAGCAACGTGCTCGCGCCCGCAGCGATGGAAGCCACCGTGTACTGCAGAACGTCTCCGAAGCGACAGCCGCTCACCGGACCTGCGCAATAGGCGCCACCCTGAAAGTTCACATCAACGAAGCGTGGCACGCTCACGTCGAGCTCGAACGAGCCCGTCGCCGTGTTCGGGCTGTTGTTGGCGATCAGGATCTTGTAGCCAATCTCAGCGCCGGGAACCGCCGGG
>DATCFJ010000870.1:0-2326 GCA_036509605.1 Polyangiaceae bacterium
GATGGGCACGACACAGGGCTCTCCGCGGAGGTGCAGCCCCCCAGCGCCAAAGCCCAAAACAGTATGAATCTCCGCCTCATCACGAACCTCCAAAGCTCCAAGAGACCGAAAAGGGTACCTGTGGAGGAGGTTTTTTGCAAGGGCCGCCTTGGACGATTTTGAGGCGTGCTCAGTCCCCAAACCGAAGCCCAGCTGAAGAAGGTTGGGCGGCGGATTGCTGAGCTTCGACAAGGAGCGGAGCTGACTCAGGAGCAGCTCGCCGCGAAGCTCAAGATCACATTAAAATATCTGCAACGGGTCGAAGCCGGGCGTCACAACCTGAGCGTCGACTCGCTGGTGCGGTTCTCGCGAGCGCTGAAGGCGGAGCCGAAGGCTCTGTTCGAGGAGCCGCGAACTCTCATGGTTAACGTCGGTCGACCGCGCAAGCGAGTGCCCTAGCGACTCGCCGACATGACGTGAGATGACATCGATGCGGCTCAGCCAGCCTGAGTTGGTCATCGGACGCGGTGAATTTATTTTTGCGGTTGAGGTGGTCCACCGCGCACTTTGGCAAGTCGTGGATATGGACAGGTTTTTTTCCTATCGTGATATCAAGATGCCGCCCGCAACTAGCCCGACGACCGCGGTACTAGTGCCGAGGCCCTCACTGATCGCGTCTCGGGATGCTAGGATGGGAGAAACGGAGGAAAAATGGCTGCAGTTGTCGGCTTACGCGAACCGAGTCCTGCTGATGCAGGTATCTTTTTATCTACCAACGTTGGACCCGACGGGGTGGAAACAACGCTCGATGTTCGCCGCACCATCCGGAGGAAGGTGCGGCGTGTTTTCGATTGCGCCGCCATTCCGAAGGCCGACGCTGCTCGGCTTCGGAGGAACCCCAAGTTGCGAGCGGCCTTCCTGGCGCGCGCCAAGCGCTCGCCGATAAGGGCGACGCGCTGGCTGCGCCGCGTCTCGCGGCCTGTGCGACGGCGGCGCCCGGGCCTAGCGCCATCGCTTCGACGACCAGGTGCGCAACAGCGTCGCAAAGTTTCGGCAGCGCGCCGCAGCTTGGGAGGAGTGCCCGCAAGGGGTGCGGACGGCGATGGGGGCGGTGATGCAGACGGCGAGCCTGCTCTCCAGGTAGCTCTCTTTGAGCGTCGCCTTCCATGCCCATTCTGCGGGCAAAAACGGAAGAGACGACGTTTCTGCCGCGAATTGCCGGAGATCGCGAAGCCAAAGCCAGCCACTGGCCCCGACGTCCGCCTCGCCCCCGGGCGCTCGTACACGCTGGCTGAGGTTGCGCAGCTGCTGGAGCTGTCCGTATGCGCGCTGCAAGCTCGCATGCGACGCGCCTCCGAGGACGGCAAGAAGCGCATCGTAGAGCTCACTCCGTGGATCCTCGGCTATCGTTTTGGCACCCGGCAGTGGCGCTTCAGCGCGCGCGCTCGCGCCGAGCCTCGCGGGGATGACGGCGAGCCAGTCCCAACCGCGTTGAGCAATTCCTCTTTTGGCCGCGCAAGCGGGAGCGACAGGTGACCAGTGCACAACGGCCTTCTGACGGATCCCAGTCCGCCGCTTCTGACTCTAGCGGACGTGGCTCGACGTCTCCGCGTGTCCCGCGCCACCGTCTACGCGTGGGCCGCCGACGGCACATTGCCGGTGATACGGCTTGGACATCGCCCGCTCTTGCGCGTCCGCCCGGAAACTGTAGAAAAGATGCTTCAGGAAACGACGCGCGACTCCTCGAAAGAGAGCCGCGATGCCAGTAACGAAGTTTCGAGGAAAGTATTACGTGGACGTGTACGTCGATGTTCCCCGCCAAGGAGTCCGTCGCATTCGGCGCCGGAGTCCGATCCAAACCAAGAAGGGAACGGAAGCGTACGAGCGCGAACTGATCGAGGCCGCCTTGTCGACCTCGACGCCATCACGCGAAGAAAGGAGGTTGGCTGATTTCGCCGTGGAGTTTCTGACGTCGTACTGCGCGGCGAATAACAAGTACGCAACGCTTGAGGCCAAGGAATCGATCTTGCGGGTGCACCTGATCCCCGAGATGGGCACGCTGTTCCTCTCGGAGATCAGCGCGCGCGTGATCGAAGCCTACAAGGCGAAGAAGCTCACCGAAGAGCTGTCACCAAAGACGATCAACAATCACTTGACCACGCTTCGGAAGCTGCTCTCGGTCGCGCAAGAATGGGAGCTCATCGAGCACGTCCCTCCGGTCAAATGGCTGAAAGTGCCGCCGCAGAAGTTCGACTTCCTCTCATTCGAGGAGGCCGAGCGTCTGATCGAGGCCGCGGACGCGCAATGGAGGCCAGCGATTCTCGTTGGGCTCCGCTGCGGGCTGCGC